>JAIOHN010000765.1 GCA_019912985.1 Anaerolineae bacterium
CACCTAAGGTAGCGGTCAAGCCCGACGAAGATGCCGTAGCTGCACCACAGCTTCAGTAGTTTATCGTAAGTGATGGGAAGCGAGATAATCCGATGACGACAAACCAGCCGATAGTGAAGCAAGACGGCAAATTCGAGTGGGAAAACGAGCAAACCCTGGTTGATGAACGGCGAAAACTGCCGTATCGCATCCGGCGTCTGGTGCGGCGAACATGGTTCTGGGTGCTGCTTGGCGGTGTCACGCTGGCGGCGCTGCTCAGTCCGGAGGTGATGACCGCCTTTATCACCGTCATGGGCTTCGTGATGCAGATCGCCCTCTTTATCCTGATCTTTCTCTCGCAGTTTATTCTGCTCTTCTGGTTCCTGGGCCGTTCGCGCATGTACACTGTGATGCCGGGTGCCGAAGGCGTGAGTTTCGATGACTATCGCGGCCAGCCGGAAATTCTGGAACAGGCACAGCAAATCGTGCTGCTGCTGCGTGGTGTCAAAGCTTATGAAAGCTCCGGCGGTGAACCACTCAGCGGTCTGCTGCTGGAAGGCCCGCCCGGAACTGGCAAGACGTGGCTGGCACAGGCCATCAGCACGGAGGCCGGGGTGCCATTCTTCTATGTCGATACCTCGTCGCTGCAAGCGATGTTTATCGGCATGGGCGCGTTCAAGGTGATGGGGGTTTATCGCAAGGCGCGCAAGTATGCCAAGGAATATGGCGCGGCGGTGATCTTCCTCGATGAGATCGACTCCATCGGCTCGCGTTCCGGCGTGAGTTCCGTTGATGGCGGTGGCGGTGTCGGCGGTGCTAACGGCGGTTTCTTCGGCGGTGGCGATATGGGCCTGCTCAGCACTATGCTGATCGAAATGAGCGGCTTCAGCCTGGAGCATGGCTGGCGCGCACGGTTGCGAACCTGGTGGTACAAAACGATCCTGCGCCGCAAACCGCCCAAGCCGAATAAACGTGTGCTGACTATCGGCGCGACCAACCGCATCCAGGCGCTCGACCCGGCGCTGCTGCGCCCCGGTCGTTTCGATAAAAAAGTGCGTGTGGATGCACCAGATATGGCCGGGCGGCGCGAAATCTTTGATTATTATCTGTCGAAGATGGCGCATGATGAGAGCATGGACCCGGTGATTCTGGCGACGGAAACCCCCGGTTACACCCCGGCAGACATCAAGTACCTGCTCAATGAAGCCCTGCGCTACGCACTGTTTTCCGGGCGCAGTTACATGACTTATCAGGATTTCCAACTGGCACAGCCGGAGCATGAGATGGGGCTGCGGTCGCCGGTCAAGCATATGTCGCGCGAGGCCAAAGAACGCCTGGCCTACCGCGAAGCAGGTAAAGCGGTCGCGGTGCGGCTGTTCCTGCCCGATCATCGCATTGGCCGCATCACGATCATCCGCCAGGGCGCGTCATTTGGTCATATCACGCACTTCCCGGCGCGTGAAGCCTACCAGGGCATGATGACCAAGAGCCAGTATCTTGACCGGCTGCGGGTTATGGTGGCCGGGCGCGCGGCAGAGATCGAGTTTTGCGGCGCGCAGAATCAAAGCCTGGGCGTGGGCGGCGATTTCGCCCGCATCCGCTTCTGGCTGAAAATGATGGCGAGTGCCGGTATGCTGGGGCCGCTGGGTGGTGCGCTGCAATTGAATGCCAACATGATGGGCGGGGTCTCGCCGCAGCCGAACAGTGAAATGGTCAATGCGATGGAGGAGACATTCCAGCAGATTCTGCAAGATACACGGCAGGCGCTGCGGGATAACGGTCACATCGTCACCGCGCTGGTCGAGCGGTTGATGGAAAAGAACGAGATTATCGCGGATGAAGTGCGCGAGTTCTTTGACCAGTACGGCCTGTTCACACCTGACCCGACCATGATTATCGATGGCGAGGAGTTCAGTATCCTGGACAAAGGCAACGGGCCGAAGGAACTGCCTGCTGGCGTCAGCGGCGACTGAAAATCCGTAGTTTTCGCAACAAACAACGGAGGCATATCCATACAGGATGTGCCTCCGTTTTGTTTTACGGGTTGTCGATTGAAATTCGGCTATTTCGCCATGACCGCTTCAGGTGTGTTTTCGACCTGATTTTCGGTGTGACGCCAGTTGACCGTGGGCGTAATCAAACGCGGGTCAATGCGATCTTTGTGCTTGAGCGCGGTCGAAATCAGATGGTCGATCTCGCCGTCATCCAGCAGATGCGGCTCCAGGCCGAGGTCAAGCAGCTTGGTGTGGACAGCGTTGTAATAGTGCTGCTCGGCTTCCACACGCGGGTTGGGGATGCTGTCAATCTGGACATCCAGCCCCAGGCCATTGCCGATGCGCTGGACGCGCTCTGCAAGATCATTGACGGAGAACCACTCGGTGATCTGGTTAAAGACGCGATACTCGCCCTCGGCTGGCTGTGAGTCAATCGCCAGTTCGATGCAGCGCACCGTGTCTTTGATGTTGATGTAGCCGCGTGTCTGGCCGCCGCTGCCATAGACTGTGAGCGGGAAGCCCACCGCAGCCTGCGCGCAAAAGCGGTTGAGCGCGGTGCCGTAAATCTGGTCATAATCGAAACGCGTCGCCAGATCAGGGTTCATGCTGGTCTGATAGGTGTCCGCGCCATAGACGATGCCCTGGTTCAAGTCGGTCGAACGCAGGCCCCAGATTTTGCAGCAGAACATAATGTTGTGCGAGTCATGCACTTTGCTGAGATGATAGAACGATCCCGGCTGTTTGGGGAACGGCAGCACATCGGAACGGCCATTGTGATGAATCTCGATGAAGCCTTCTTCGATGTCGATGTTGGGTGTGCCGTATTCGCCCATCGTCCCCAGCTTCACCAGGTGGCACGATGGTGCGAAGTCCTTGATGGCATACAGCACATTGAGCGTGCCGATGACATTGTTGTGCTGGGTATAAACCGCGTGTTCGCGGTCGATCATCGAGCAGGGAGCGGCCCGCTGCTCAGCAAAATGCACCACTGCTTCCGGCTGAAAATCCTGAAACGCACGGGCAAGCGGCTCGAATTCGGTCGTTGAACCGTGATAATGCGTGATTTGTTTTCCGGTGAGTTCTGTCCAGCGGGCGGTACGCTGGTGGAGTGTGCGAATCGGGATCAAGCTGTCAAAACCGTGTTTGAGATCAAACTGCCGTCTGGCAAGGTTATCAAAAACGGCGACTTCATGCCCCTGCTGCGAGAGGTATAAGGCTTGCGGCCATCCCAGATAGCCGTCGCCTCCTAAAATGAGTATCCGCATTGCGACTGTCCTCCGTGAATGTATACTCCTGTCATAACAATCCTACCGGAGAGAAGTTGCGAACTTCACATGAACGGTTCATGAATGTTGGCTGGCTTAAATTCAGGGCGTGATCCCCTGTTTTTCGGCAGCGGCAATCATCTCCGCGAGGGTTGCTCGCAGCAAGGGGAGGCCGCCCAGGGTCAATCCCATCTCGCGCAGGCGGTTGCAAACCAGCATATTGACCGGCGCTGTGGCAGGCTCAGCAGGCAGTGGGCCGGGCCGCCCGCTGATCTCGCGCACAAGGCGCACAATATCGCGGTGGGTGACATACAGGTCGCTCAGGTGGATGACATCAGCCGCTGCGTCCGATTTGCTCAGCACATGCCAGATGACGCGTGCGACATCCGCGCCGTGAACTTCCGTGCCGCCGCGTGTCGAGGTGATCGCTTCGCCTCGCAGCACCGCCTGCACCAGATTCCACCACTTTGAGCGCTGCACCGGCCACGTGAGGCCATAGACGCCGGTTGCGCGAATGGCACAGGTCTTCATGCCCTCTGTTTGCGCGAATGATTGCAGGAATGCCTCAACCGCGACCTTGTATGCACCGTAATGTGTGTCGGGGGATACCGGGTGGCTTTCGTCGAGCACGCGTCCCGGCTCCGTTCGCGAAAAGACCGCCCGGCTGGAAAGAAATACGAAGCGCTCAACACCCGCATCCCGCGCGGCTTGCAGCAGTCGCAGTGAACCATTGACATTGGCATCCAGCCACGCGCCCAGGTCTGCGCCCTCGCCGCCGCGATAGCGCCCCGGCACATGCTCATAAGCCAGATGAATGACCGCATCCGCACCCTGCACCAACTGCGATAGCGCTTCCGGTGTGCGCAGATCGCCTGTTACCCATTCCAGCGGCGCGGCGAACCCGGTCCGGTCCGAGGCGGCCCGTGATAGGGCGCGCACCTGCACCCCCTGTTGCAGCAGTTCGGCCACCACAAAGCGCCCTACATAACCAGTAGCTCCTGTCATGGCGACTCGCTTCATCACGTGTCCTCCGTGATGGCGGTCAATTGCACAGCTGCCAGCTGGTCAACGACTTCATGCGCGCCTGCCTGCCGCAAAACCTCGGCGTCGAACGAGGAGGTCAGCCCGATCACGCGACCAATGCCGCAGGCGACCGCCTCCGCGATGCCTGAAGCGCTGTCCTCGATGACGACACAGTTCGCCGGATCGAGATCGAGCATCTGGGCGATACGGGCGTGAACTTTGCGATCGGTCACGGGGTCCACAATGTCTTCGCTGCCCAGCACGATGGTAAACAGGGCGGGCATCCCGATGAGTTCCAGCGTGCGATGCAGCCGCCAGCGCAGCGCCCGTGAGGCCACCGTCACATACCAACCGGCATCCACCGCCTGCTGGATCAGCTCAAGGCTGCCCGGCAGCGGTTGGAGATGCCCGGCGGCCAGCTCAAAAAATAATTCAGTCTTGCGGGCCAGCAGCGCTCGCTTGTGTTCGTCGCTGAGATCATCTTCACGCCCGTTCGAGGACAGCCACAGGCGATAGATGTCTTGCAGGCTGAGGCCGGTAAGCTGCCTGTGATCGCCATCGAGGCGCAGGCGGTGCAGCTCGTAAAACGCCTGATTCCAGGCTGCGAAATGCACTGGCTCGGTATGCGCGATTACGCCATCAAAATCAAGAATGAGGGCGCGCGGCATGGGCTTTTTCCGGTGGCGTGGGCAGGTGGGCAGGCATCTGGCCATGCTCGTTCACCTGCTGCCAGAGATCAATCACCGGGGCCAGCAGGTCACGCCTGGGGTGATCGACCTCCCACGGTTTTTCGTACTGGTAGTGGATGACGTGAATCTGGTCCCAATCCCACAGATCAGGCAGGTTAAACCAGACATACTGGAGCGTGTTGTAGATGTAGGGCAGGCCGTGCCAGTCCGGGAAAAAAGTCTGAAGGAAGGTCTGGTCGGTACGCTTCCAGAAACGGTCAGGCTGGTCAAGCGCCGCCAGCATGGCCTCAAAGGTGCGGCGGTTGGGCTGTGCCACGAAAACACCGCTGTTCATGCGCTGAAAATCGGCCAGCGACTCGTAGACATTCGGCGCGGCGACAAATTCGGGAAAGCCAAACAGCCGGTCAATGTTGCGAATCACCAGTGTGTCCGCATCCAGAAAAACGATCTTCTCATACTGTTCCAGTTCCCACAGCCGCAGCTTGACGAAGTTATGCAGCGGGTCATGGAATTGGGGCTTTTCGCCTTTGGTGAAAGGGGCCAGTGTGTGCTGGGACTGGCGCGAGTGACGGGCGCGAAAATCCGCCGAGAGTGGCAGCGGATCGACCCGCATGATCGCGCATCCCAGTGCTTCCAGCGCGTCCAATCCGGGCAGATCGTCCAGCACCAGTGCTGTCAGCGGCCACTGCGCGCCACACATCTGCAACGACCGTGCCAGCGCTCGTGCGCCCGGCAGATAATCGGCGTTTGCGATCAGCGTGATATAACTATTCAAGCCATCTCCAATGTGGTTCAGTAGAAGATGAGAGTTTAGCGTCAAAGCCATGCCGCGCCAACCGTGGCGATTTCGACTGTGGCCCCAAACACGCTATAATGATTCTAGGTGATAGCTAGAGAGGCTTACTGTTATGGATAAGCGTATGGTGGACTTCATTCGGGCGCTGCGGGCTGCCGGGGTACGCATCTCGCTGGCGGAAAGCCAGGACGCCATGTACGGGGTGGATGTCATCGGCGTGACCAGCCGCGACCAGTTCAACGCCGCGCTGAAGACCACCCTGGTCAAAGAAGCCCGCGATCAGAAAACCTTCGACTATTTCTTCCCCCTCTTTTTCGGTTCTGGTCAGCCCCCGATGGAGAACATCCCGGATAACCTCTCGCCGGAAGATCAACAGACTTTACAACAGGCGCTGCAATCCATGATGGGTGATATGCAGGCGTTAAAGGACTTGCTCAACCAGCTGCTGCAAGGGCAGCCGTTCAGCAAGGAACAGCTCGACCAGATGGGCCAGCAGGCCGGTCTGGAACAGGGTTCGGATATGTACCAGCGCCAGTGGTTCGAGCGCCGCATGAATCGCCAGATGGGGATGGAAGAAATCCAGGCCCTGATTGATATGCTCATGGAACAACTGGAAGAAATGGGCATGAATGGCGAAGCGCGTGAGCAGGTGCGCGAGATGCTGGAACAAAATGCGGAGGGGCTGGCCGAGCAGGTGTCGCAGTATGTCGGCGCGACATTGGCCGAGCAGATGGCGAATGAAGACCCACAGCCCAAGCCGGACCTGCTGGATGTGCCGTTTAATTACCTGGGCCACGATGAGGCGGAAGCCATCCGCGATGAGATAAAACGGCTGGCGGCAAGGCTGCGCAGCCGCGCCTCGCTGCGGCAGAAACGCTCGAAAATTGGCGATCCTGACCCACGAAAAACGCTGCGTGCCAACATGCGTTATGGTGGTGTGCCGCTGGAACTGAAATACCGCACGCATCATGTCAAACCCTGTCTGGTGCTGATTTGCGACATCAGCACATCCATGCGTTACTGTGCGGAATTTCTGCTGACATTGGTCTATGAGCTGCAAGATCAGGTCGCCCGCACCAACAGCTTTATCTTTATCGACGACATCACCGACATCAGCATGGTGTTCAAAGAGGAACAGCCGCGCGATGCTGTGGAGCGAGTGCTTTCCGAAAACCGGCCCGGTTACTACAACACCGATCTGGGCAACAGTCTCGACACCTTCACCGAGGACTTCATGAGCACGGTTGATCACCGCACCACCGTGATTATCCTGGGTGATGGACGCAATAATTACAACGACCCACGGCTTGATCTCGCCAGCAATATCCAGCGGCGGGCGCGGCGGCTGATCTGGTTCAACCCGGAGCCACCGCACCAATGGGGAACGGGCGATAGTGACATGCATCGTTATGTCGCTCATGCCGATGGCGTCTATAAGGTCAGCACACTGCGCGAACTGGCGGCAGCGGTCGATAAAATTCTGACCAGCAACTAAATAGGATTTGTATGGGGACGCAGAAGCGTCCTCTGTTTTAAACTCGTGGAGTAAACAATGCAGACAATACTGATTACTGGTGCGAACCGGGGAATCGGCCTGGAAGTGACGCGCCAGTATCTCCAGCATGGTGATGTGCGCCTGTTTGTTACCGCACGCCATGTAGGGGCAGCCGATGCCCTGAATGCCCTGGCCGCACAGCACCCGGACTGCCTCATGGTGATTCCGCTGGATGTGGCCGACCCAGCCTCAATTGAAACCGCTGTCCAGCAGGTCGCCGCGCAGACGAACGCGCTTGATGTGCTGGTGAATAATGCCGGGATTAACCCGCCGCGCAACAATCAGCTTGTGGATACAGTCACGCCGGAAACGATCCAGCAGGTGATCCAGGTTAACACCATCGGCCCGCTGTTAATGGCGCGCGCTTGCCTCGATCTATTGCAGCGCGGCAATAATCCACGCATCGTCAACCTATCCTCCGGCCTGGGATCACTGGAAAGGCGCACTTACGGCGGCTTATACGCTTACAGCACCAGCAAGGCCGCGCTCAACAGTGTGACACGCGGGCTGGCGGTTGATCTGGTGGATATTACCGTGGTGGCCCTGCATCCGGGCTGGGTGCAAACCGATATGGGCGGGGTCAACGCCAGCCTGACGCCGCCTGAATCCGCTGCTGGCATTATTCGCGTGATTGATGGTCTGACAAAAAGCGATAACGGCTGCTTCTACCAATGGGATGGGCAGGCGGTCGCCTGGTAAAAATGCTTTGGAGTAGAGAACCCTCATGAAAGTAAGACGTGCATTGTTATTCGTGCCGGGTGATGACCGGCACAAGATTGAAAAAGCCGCGAAACTCGGTGCCGATTCGGTGATTATGGATCTGGAGGATGGCGTGGCCTTCAGCCATAAGGAGATGGGGCGCGAGGTGGTGGCCGGGGCGCTGCGCGAGGTGGATTTCGGGCACAGTGAGCGCCTGATCCGGATTAACCCGGTGTCCAGAGGCGGCCTGTTTACTGAGGACATCCTGCAAACCGTCGCTGCCCAGCCCGATGGCTATGTGCTGCCGAAGGTGGAATCTGCCGAGCAGATTCAGGAAGTGGCGCAGGTGCTGACCGAAGCCGAATATGATTATCCCGGCAGTGAGATTATCCTGCTGGCGATTATCGAAACCGCCCGTGGCGTCGTCAACCTGCGCGAGATCGTGCTGAATAGCGGGCCGCGTTTACGTGGGTTGATCTTCGGCGCGGAAGACCTGGTTGGTGATCTGGGCGCGGTGCGCACACCCGATGGCTGGGAGGTGTTTTATGCGCGCAGCGCGGTTGTGACTCATGCCAGCGCACTGGGCCTCCAGGCGATTGATACGGTGTACGTCCACTATGAAAATATCGACGGTCTGGTGGCGGAAGCGGAGCAGGCGCGTTATATGGGCTTCACTGGCAAGCTGGCGATTCATCCCGGCCAGGTCAAGCCGATACAGGATGTGTTCACACCCGATGAGGAAGAAATCGGACGCGCCAAACGTCTAATTAATGCATACCAGACGGCACAATCTGAGGATATGGGTGTGTTCGTCATGGATGGCAAGATGGTAGATATGCCGATGGTACGTGCTGCGGAGCAGGTGCTGGCGCGTGCGCGTGCCGCCGGTATCACTGTTGAATAATACAAAGGAGCGGATATGTCCGTAGCAATCCCTGAATCCCATAAAAAGCTGCTCGAAGGCCCGGTGGTGGTGTCTTTGGTAACGATGATGCCGGATGGTCAGCCCCAGGCGACGCCTGTCTGGTGCTGGTGGGATGGCAGCTATGTCGTGATTAACACTGCTGTCGGTCGGCAAAAGGACGAGAACCTGCAGGCCAATCCCAAAGTCACGGTGCTGGCGAACAACCCGGAGAACCCTTACAGTTATCTCTAAGTTCGCGGTGAGGTGGCGGAGCGCTCGACCGAGAACGCAGAG
>JAIOHN010000766.1 GCA_019912985.1 Anaerolineae bacterium
CGAAGTTTTTATCCTAACGGAGGATGATCAGTGGGTACAACTGGTCCCATTGACTGCACAACCGCGACCATTCGGTAGCGCGAAGGGCCTCATCGAAATCGCTGATGATTTTGAGGCACCTCTAGAAGACTTTGAAGATTATATGTAATGCGTTATTTGCTTGATACACACGCTTTCCTCTGGTTTGTGGCGGGTGATGATCGCCTCAGTGAAACAGCCCGCATGTTGATCGCTGATCGACAGAATAGCCTAGCATTAAGTATTGCCAGTTTGTGGGAAATCGCGATTAAGATCAGCCTGGGCAAATTGACGCTCAAACAACCGTATGAGATTTTAATACCTGGACAGCTTGCCTTGCATGGAATCGAGGTGCTAGAGATAACTGTAGCGCATACTGCCGCATTGATCGGCTTACCATTTCATCACCGTGACCCTTTTGACAGAATGTTGATTGCCCAATCTCAGACTGAACAACTCCCTTTAATCAGCACTGATAAAATTTTCGATGCGTACGGTGTCACCCGTTACTGGTAAATGACTCCGATTCAACGACTGCAAACCCTTCTCCGGCGGAAGTTCGTGCAGGATACCATTGTCCTGCAAATCGGCAGCGCCATTCGCGTTGGCGTGAACTTCCTCGCCTCGATTGCTATCGCCCGGCTGATGGGGCCAACCGCTTACGGAGAATGGGCGCTGGTCTCCTCCTTTTTTGTCATCTGGCAGTCGTTTAATCTGACCGGGGTGGTCGCCAGCACCCTCACACGCCTCTCGGCGGCAGTCGGCGCAGGCGATGAGCAGGAAGCGCTCAATCTGCTGGCGTTTTACGTGCGCATCACGCTCACCTGGGCGCTGCCCTGCATCACATTAATGGTCATTATCGGGATTCCATTGGCTTCCTATCTTTACACCACCGATGTAACCCTCCTCAGCCCTGCCAGCTTTGCGGTGACTCTGACACGCCCCGACCCGCTGATCGGCATCATGGCGGCGATTTATGCGCTGATTCTGATCACGGAAGGTTTCTACAACATGGCCGTGACCGCGCTGCAAAGTCGACGCGAAATGCGGCTGGTGGCGCTGCTGCTGGATGTCAACGCGCTGATGCTGGCGGTGTGTGTGATCGGGGTGCTGCTCATCAGCCCGACCATGCCAGGGATGGTTTTTGGCCGCATGCTCTATTCACTCACGACGATGCTGATTGCGCTGGGGCTTTACAGTCGTCAGCGGGCGCGCGGACAGTTCACGTATCCCAAACTAACGGTGATTCTGTCCCATGCGCGGCGGGTGCCGGTGCGCCCCTACTGGCGTTTTGGCTTTGCGATTGCGCTGGATCGTGGAGTCGCCAATTTTTTCACGCAAATCCCGATGCAGCTTGTCGGCATCTACGGCGGCAAAGAAGCGGCGGGGTATCTACAATTGGGCCTGCGTGCCATCCAGCTGCCGAACAATCTCACCTCCGCCATTTTCGACAATATGCAGGCCGTCATCCCACAGGCGATTGGTCGCCAGGATTATGCTCGCCTGTGGCGTAATTTCCTGCGGGTGCTGCTGGTGCTGATCGCTGGTTCGATTGGGGTTTATGCGCTGGTCGCGCTGGTTATTGTGGTGGCCGGGCCGTTTCTGGTGCAGCTGCTGTACGGCTCCGACTGGATCCCGGCGCTGCCCATGATCAGTGCGCTGACAGTCTTCGGGGCGATCACGACGGTTGGCGGGGTGTTTGGCCCACTTTACCGGTCGCTGATGATGGTGCGGGCGGCGATTGTCGTCAAAGTGGCGGCACTGCTGCTGGCGCTGCTGCCCGGTGTGTGGCTGGTGACGGAGAATGCGGCTTTAGGCGGCGCATGGTTTATCAATCTGGTGTTTGCGCTGTCCGTGGGGCTGACCGCTGCGGTGACGCTGCCCGCGCTGCGGCGTCTGGCGATAACCCAGCCTCAAAAACAGTGAGTTTTGCGTTATGATTGCTACAAAACAGTGAGACGATAGCAATGATCACTATTCATCACATTGACACCATTATTTCTGATCCCCAAATTCGCGGCGGGCAGCCTGTGATTGCAGATACCCATGTTCGTGTATCTGATCTTGTCGCCAGCCATATTTATCGGGGGCTATCGCCGGAGGAGTTGGCGGTCAACTTTAGCCTGGATATGGGACAGGTTTACGCAGCCTTAGCCTATTATTACCAGCACAAATCCCAACTTGATGATTTGATGCGCCAGGAAGCGCGGGCAGCTGAGACTCTGTTGGCAGAGTTTGCTATAAACGGGAAACTTCTGTGCTCCGCAAGCTTTTAATACGATGACCAATTCCTTCAAACAACAACTCCGCAGCAGTGCGCTGCGCCCCGGTTACCTCTGGATGGCGAAGCGCTATCGAACGCTGCGACGACTTTTCGCCTATCCCGATACCGCTCATGTGGGTGTGGTTGATTATGACACCTATTGGGATAATAAAGCACAGACTGGCCTGGGCAAGCTCTCACCCTGGCGCTTGAGGCGGGCGCAGGTGTTCACATCGCTGGTCAACGCTGGCGACCGCGTGCTTGACCTGGGGGTTGGCGATGGGGCGCTGCTGCAATACATGATCGAGCACAGGCAAATTCAGGGGTACGGCCTTGATGTCTCGCCCAAAGCGGTGGAGTTCTGCCGGGCGCAGGGTTTGGCGGTCGATCTGGCGGACATCAACCGCCCGATTACGGATTTCATTAGCCAGCCTTACGATTACATCATCCTGTCGGAGATTATCGAGCATCTGCCGGACCCGGAAAGCCTGCTCAACAGTCTGCGTCCGCTGGCGACCAAGGGAATCATCGTTTCGATCCCGAATACTGGCTTTTACCAACACCGGCTGCGGCTGCTGTTCGGCAAATTTCCGCTGCAATGGGTGGTGACACCCGGCGAGCATTTACGCTTCTGGACACGGACAGATTTCCGCTGGTGGGCGCGCCAACTCGATTTTGACATCGCCCGCGAAGTGCCTTATGAGGGGACACCGCTGCTCAAGGGGGTATGGTCAGGGCTGTTCGCAGCAGCATTTGTTTATTTGCTGCAAAATAACAGGTGAAATTTCACTGTTTCACATTATACAATAGGGCAGAAAGCAGCGCTTACACGAGGTTTCAATCCACATGCATGTATTAATTATTGGCGGCACACGCAATATGGGTCACTTACTGGCGTTAAGCCTGCTGCAAGCGGGCCATCGTGTGACCGTGTTCAACCGAGGAGTCTCGAAAGACGAACTGCCGGGTGAGGTGGAACGCCTGCGAGGCGACCGGACCGTCAAAGCACAACTCAAGGCTGCTTTGCATGGCCGCCAGTTTGATGCCGTGGTGGATATGGTGCTCTACACGGGCGAAGAAGCCGAAACTACCGTGTCGCTGCTCAAAAATCTGGTGGGACATTACCTGTTTGTCAGCACCGGGCAGGTCTATCTGGTGCGTGAAAATCTGACACGCCCATTCTCCGAGGCCGATTACGACGGTCCGCTGATTCCATCACCCCGGCCCAACACCTACGGCTATGAAGAATGGCACTATGGTATTCAGAAGCGTGCGGCGGAGGATACGCTGGCGCGGGCCTGGGCCAGTCACAAATTTCCGTACACCTCCTTGCGGCTGCCGATGGTCAATGGTGAGCGTGAGCCGTTCAACCGGCTGTATGGCTATATGCTGCGCATCAAGGACGGCGGCGGCATTTTGACCCCGGATACGCCGCAGTATCCGCTGCGCCATGTGTATGCCAACGATGTTGTCAAAGCGATGATGACCATCCTCGAAAGCGGGCAGGGCAAGGGCAAAGTCTATAACATCTCGCAGGATGAAACGGTGACGCTGCCGGAATTTCTGGGGCTGGTGGCCGATCTGATGAAGAAGCCTGCGCCGAAGATCGCGGCGGTGGAGCGCAGCAGACTGGAAGCGGAGGGCCTGCTGCCGGATTGTTCCCCGTTCAGCGACCGCTGGATGTCCGAGCTGACGAATGACCTGAGCAAAGCTGAACTGGGCATGACTTATACCCCGCTGCGTGATTATCTGGAGCGCATCGTGCGCTATTATCAAGCCAATCCGCCGCAGAAACCGGCCAGCTATCGGCGGCGCAATGCCGAGCGTCATCTGATCAATCGCAGCGACGAGTAAGTTGTTTCCGCACCTTTGAGATTTGGCCTGCTCGACCCGCCTGCCGCCGCCGCTTTGCGTATGCCTTTGTGCTATACTATCCCCGTTGTTTCACGAGCACTGATGGATAGAACCCGATGACCGAACTCACCGACCTCACCCTGAGCGAAACTCTGGAAAAAATGCGCGCGGGCGAAATCTCCGCTGTGGAGCTGACGCGCGCTTATCTTGACCGCATGAGCAGGTGGATGCCAGCCTGCAAGCCTATCTCACCCTGGTGCCAGATCAGGCGCTGGCTGCCGCTGAACAGGCCGACCAGCAGCGCAAAAGTGGCGAGGAACGCCCGCTGCTTGGCATCCCGATGGGTATCAAAGACGTGCTCTCGACGCGCGATGTCGAAACCACCTGCGGCTCGAAAATCCTCAAAGGTTACCAGCCCGTTTTTTCCGCCACCAGCATTGAGCGATTGCAGCAGGCCGGGATGGTGATGCTGGGCAAGCTCAACATGGACG
>JAIOHN010000767.1 GCA_019912985.1 Anaerolineae bacterium
GTGGTCAGCAGTCACTTTCCCAGGAAACACTGGCATTCGGCAGGCAGGCCTTAGAGCGGTCGCTGATGCCATCCGATCTGCGTTTCGGCCACTATCTATGGCCTGTGCTGGCACAGGTAGCGAGTGGGGAATCTGCGCAAAGTGCTTTGCAGACTGCCCAGGTTGCGGCGCTGGATAACGTGACACGTGCCGAAGCCATGCGGGACAGCCTTCAGGTCATTGTCCCGACGGTCATACCGCCTTCCGCCGATGCAGCACAGGCGGTGAGCATTCGCTTCGGCCTGTACACCGGGCGTACCGATCTGCCCGAACGCAGCCAATGGGAAGCCGCTATCGAGAACTTTGTCGCCAGTGACTCGTCCATTGAGCAGATTGAGTTGAATTTTGTGCCGCCGGTTGCAGGTTATCCTGATGAAATCGTGAGGAATGACTGCGTATTCGGCTATTATTTTGACGAATATCCTGATGAACAACTGCTGGTGCTGGACCCGCTGCTGGATGCTGACCCGACCTTTGATCCGGCAGATGTCGTAGGGGATGCCATGCTTGACGTACAGCGCGAGGGGCGGACATTCGCGCTGCCAGTAGGCATTATGCCCACTGTGCTGCTGTACCAGCGAGCGCTTTTCGATCAGGCCGGTGTCCCTGAGCCAGATGGTACCTGGAACGTGGACCAGTTTACCGACGCATTGCAGCAGCTGAGCAGCGTCACCGATGGCGCGCCGCTTTTCTTTAATCTGAATTATTCCACACCCTGGGAACTGCTGATGGCCGCTTATGGCGCGGTTCCGGTGGATTACAACACCACGCCGTCCACGCTGCATTTGACCGATCCTGAAGTGATTGCGGCGGTTCGGCAGGTGCTGGATCTGGCGAAGGCGGGCTACATTCACTATCAGCCGATGTCCACCTTCTTCGGCAGCGGTGCATCGCCGGATTATGCGCCTGCGCTCCTGAATGAGCAGTTGAGCGATGTGAATGAAGGCGAGATGGAAGCGTATGGGCTGGTGACTTTCCCGGTAGGCACACAAACCACGCCGGTATCCTTCTATAGTACCAGTGCCTTTATCTTTGCCAGCGCGCCGCATCCCGAAGCCTGTTACCGTTGGCTGCGCGAAATCACCCGCCACCCGGAATTGTCCCAGGCGATGCCAGTCTATCATTCCGTGATTCAAGCACCGACCACACAGGCCATCTATGGCGATACAGGCGTGGTGGCATTCCAGCGTTTTGCCGAGATGATGGAAGCGCCGGATCATGTTTTTATCCGGTCATTTGGGTTGGGAGTTGGCGAGTCGATGTTTATGAATCGCGCATTTGACCGTTATGTGCTGGAAGATGCTGATCTGGAGGCGGAACTGGCGCTGGCACAGACTTTGACCGAGACTTATCGCGCCTGCGCTGCGCCGGAAGATTCGGACGTTCTGGATTGCTTGCTGGCAACCGATCCCACCATTCGTGAGAACATCCCGGCGCGTATCCTGGGGAATCGCTAGGGCTTAAACCAGTCGAGACCTTGATTGCGCAGGCGGACGACTTCACCGACCACCATAATCGCCGGGGGTTGAATGTTCGCCTGTGCGACCAATGCAGGTAGCGTGGCGAGCGTGCCTTCAACCACCCGCTGGCGGGCGATGGTTCCCCATTCGATACAGGCGGCAGGTGTATCCGGATTCTTGCCGTGTTCGATCAAACGGGTGGCGATCTTCGCCAGTTGCTTGACGCCCATCATTGCCACCAATGTATCCTGCTGCGCCAGCGCCGCATAATCCAGCGTGGTTTCCGGCGCGGCAGGGTCTTCATGCCCGGTGAAGACGCTGAATGAGCGCGCAAGCTGGCGGTGTGTAAGCGGGATGCCGGCGTAAGCCGGGACGGCAAAGGCGCTGCTTACCCCCGGCACAATCTCAAAGGCGATGCCTGCGGCGTGACAGGCCAGCGCTTCCTCACCGCCGCGCCCAAACACGAACGGGTCGCCACCTTTTAGCCGCACCACCATCGCGCCCTGCTGCGCGCGATCAATCATAATCCGGTTGATTTCATCCTGATTCAGACGATGTTTCGTTGGCTGCTTGCCACCGTCGATCAATTCCGCATCGGCGCGGGCCTCGGTCAGCAGTTCCGGTGGGGCCAGTCGATCATAGATGATGACATCCGCCTGTCGCAGCAGGGTCAGGCCCTTGACGGTGATCAAATCCGGGTCGCCGGGTCCTGCGCCCACCAGATAAACTTTGCCCGGTTCAGCCATGCGGCCACTCCTTCGCTGCACTCAACCAGACATTACAGGGTTCCGCGCAGGGGATTCCGTCAGGTGGGGTGGTCCCATGAAACCAGGTGGCATGACGGACACAATCACCACAGATCTTTTCAACCATGGCGGCCTGCTCTTGAAAATCGGCTAACGGACGAAACATGCCCACCTGCCGCGTGATAACGGCATCAAATGTTTTTGCACGGAATGTCCCACGCCAGTTGGCCGCCCAATCCGCCACCGCGCCTGGATACACCGTTTCAACCACGGCATGAAGCATCTCAGGCTCACTAATCGGCACGACCCAACCACCGGGTAAATCGCGGCGAGTCGCCAGTGGCCGAAACGGATTCTCACGGACGTGCTGCCGCAGGGATGGGATGTCGGTTACGATTTGTTTTGCGCTGTCGCCGTTTGCCACGATCACCTGCTGCGGCTTGAGCAAAAGCTGCCCGAAAGTGAGTTCGCCCATCTGCGCGACAGTTTGCAGCAGTAGATCGCGCCCGGCGGCTGGAAAGCAATCCCATGTCGAACTGTCTGACGAGGGATACAGAGACGCGCCAGCCTCACACGCCAGTTCCAGAATGACATCCAGCAAGTGGGCATCGGTTCCTACAGGTTCGGTATAAAACACCTCACGCCCCTGAACTTGCGCCTGATTCGCGCCAGCAGGCAAACCCAGATCACCCGGCACATCCAGCGTCACATGCGAGCCGGACGCCAGAAATACCGGCACCGCGATCAGATTGGGTTGGGTCGTGAGATGGTAAACCTCGCGGATAAACGGCTCGTCGTCGAGATAAGTCGCCACCACCTCAGCGACTATGCCTGTCGCGCGCAGCAGTTCAGCCTGATGCAGGACGGCTTCACGGCTTTCCTTGCTGCGGCGCGTGCCATGCCCGATCAGTGTGACTGCCGTTGCTGACGGATCGAAGCCGGTGGAGGATAGCGCCTGTTCCACACGCTGTCGTACCACTTCTGCCAGATGCGGATGTTCGCTCAAGGTGCGGGCATAACGGATGGCACGGCCATCATGCTGCGTCACCGGGCCGTCCAGCCCCATCTCGGCGGGGATGACCTGCCGCGTGAAAAATCCCTGCGCGGTAAACAGCGGCACAATCGTCACCTCGTCAGCAGTCACTGTTGCCAGCGCCTGCGAAAAGGCAGGCTGCTCCTTCCAGAAGGCGGCGGTGATTTCATCGGCAGCGCCGCGCGTTCGCAGTTGATCGACACAGCGCCAGACGACATCCGCCGTTTCTGCGCTGATGTGCGACCCATGCCCGGCCAGAATGAGGGCGTTGGTCACGATTCAAACGCCTCCTGCACCAGCGATTCCAGCACCGCCCGCGCCTGATTGAAATTGCCCTCGTGCAGATAAGTCAGGACTGGCGAAGCGATCACCCGCTGCCACAAAGCTGCCCGTGCGGTTTTTGAAGCCAGATGGGCACGCACTTCTGGTCGCAGCTCCGCCATCCACACCGCCAGCGTTTCGTATTCCGGGCCAATGGAGGATTCCATTTGCTGCCGCAGATGGGCGGTCAGTGCAGGGGCAGCGCCCCCACTGGCGATCGACATCGTAAGCGGTCCACGTCGCATGGTCGCCATACTGTAAAAATCGCTCAGTTCTGGCGCATCCACCACGTTGATAAGGCTGTTCAACGCTCGTGCCTCTTCATATACCTGACGGTTGACATCAGGCTGGTTGGTCGCGGCGATGACCAGAAAAGGAT
>JAIOHN010000768.1 GCA_019912985.1 Anaerolineae bacterium
CACTTCGCCGATGCGATGCACCATGCCGGTGTAATACAGAACACGTTCCGTGGTGGTGGTTTTACCGGCATCAATGTGGGCAATGATCCCGATATTCCGCACCATATTCAAATCGAGCTTTGCTTCAGCTTTCTTTGCCATCGATCGTATTTATGCTCTCTCGCTACTAACGGAAGTGTGCGAACGCACGGTTGGCCTCGGCCATACGATGCGTATCGTCTTTCTTCTTGATTGAGTTCCCTTGCCCGTTGGCAGCATCCATCAGTTCAGCAGCCAGCTTTTCTGACATATTGCGCCCACCACGACTGCGTGAATTTTCCAGAATCCAGCGCATCGCCAGAGAAATCGAACGGTCATGAGGCACTTCCATCGGAACCTGATAGGTGGAACCGCCAACACGCTTCGGTTTGACTTCCACAGCGGGGGCAACGTTGCGCAGCGCGGTCTCAAAGACATCGAGCGGGTCGCGCTTGGCACGTTCCTCAATCAAATCGAAAGACTTGTACATAATACTCTGAGCGATACTTTTCTTACCGCCGCGCATCATGCGGTTCACAAACATCGCCACATGAATGCTGTCAAACTTCTTGTCGGCTGGAACTTGCCGCTTTGGGGGACGATTTCTTCTCGGCATCGTTTAATCCTTTATTTACTTGGCACCGCCAGCTTTCGGGCGTTTGGTGCCGTACTTGCTGCGTCCCTGTTCACGGTTCTTGACACCATCTGCGTCCAACGTACCGCGCACGATGTGATAACGCACACCTGGCAGGTCCTTTACACGACCGCCGCGTACCAGCACCACACTATGCTCCTGAAGGCCATGACCTTCACCCGGAATATAAGCTGTCACTTCGATGCCATTCGTCAAACGGACACGTGCCACTTTCCGCAGAGCAGAATTTGGCTTCTTAGGGGTCATCGTTTTGACCTGGGTGCAAACACCGCGTTTCTGCGGCGCGCCTTTACGGCGGCGGGTACGCTTTTGCGAATAAGCATTCAGCGTATACTGCAGCGCTGGTGCCTTCGTCTTGGTCTTTTTATCTTTACGACCCTTGCGTACCAACTGGTTAATGGTTGGCATAGGACTCTCCACATACTAATATCTGGCATGCAAAAAGGCGATCTAATATCAGAACGCCCTATCTTCCTTACTTTGGTGGCGAGCCATCTCGCAAACCGGGACGCTTTCACCACACTCGTTCGGTTGTAGCGACATCACATTGCCTCAAAGCGAGGTTGCCTGCCGGATTAAAGGTTGGAGAATAATATCATCGTGCTCCCCTGGTGTCAAGGGAGCAAGATAGTATGTAATGTGGCAAAATGCGGGGAATCAGGCCATTTGCGGCATCAAAGTGGCGAATGTCCCGACCAACTCGTCCACACCAAGGGGCTTACCCAGAAAAATATCAGCACCCGTGTTAAGTGCCAGATTCATCTGGTAACCACCGGTAATGCCGGATGCGACGATAATCGGGATACGTGTTTGGGTCTCAAGCTCAAGCGTTCGGACATAGCGCACCAGGTCCAGGCCATCCATATCAGGCAGCATCAGGTCCAGCATGATGGCATCCGGCATTTTCTGGTTAATAAAGGAAACGGCTGCGGCAGCTCTGTTCACTGTCGTCACGTTGAAGCCGATTTGCTCCAGAATCATACTGAAGACTGAAGCCACATCCGTATCATCCTCTACCACCAGCACGCGCTGACCATTGCCCAATTTCGCGCTAAGCGCTCCCGAATCGACTTTGCTGGCGGAAACGAGCGGCACAACTGCGAAGAACACCTGCACCTGCAACTGCCCAAAGGCCAGTTCATCACCGTGACGCAAACGATAATCCTGATGGGGAACCAGCGCATAGCCGTTCAAGCGTGTTCCATTGGAGCTGCCCACATCACGGATGGAAATCCGGTCATCTGTCGCCAGAATCACCGAGTGCTGTCGCGAAACGCCCAGCACATGCCCCCCATATGAGGTGAGGTTAATATGAGGCTCAACCCCTTTTTCCGGGTCACTGCGACCGATCGTCATATATTCGCTCACCCGCACCTGAATCACGGAAGAGGTTCCCATCACGCGAAATTCTAAAACCCAGGGAAGGACAGAATCCAGTGGGCCTGTCGCACGGATCGGCATTTCCTCAGTGTGGTCATACTTGTCGAGATGGCGGGTCCTTCGATCAGATTCGCGGATGTCGAAAGGTTGGCTGTGATTGTCTATCGTCATCATTCAAGATCCATAGCAACTGACTCTATAACTACCTTAACCTAACAATCCGTATTTCAAGCATAGAGATACAGTACTAAATGATTAAAATATCAATACAAAAAGCCCTCGAACGGGGCCTTTTGAACTACACACCAGATATTGTCGCTGTTAGCGGAACAATTCCCGCACAATGATATTCCGTTGAATCTCGCTGGTGCCTTCATAAATCTGGAAAATCTTGACATCCCGCAGCAGCTTTTCGACTGGGTATTCCTTCATAAAGCCATACCCACCGAGCACCTGCACCGCATCCACAGCGGCTTTGGTCGCCATATCGGCAGCGAAGGCTTTGGCATAGGCCGGGACTTTCGGGTTCGCGATACCAGCATCAACCTGCCAGGCCGCCTGCCAGACCAGCAAACGTGCCGCTTCATAATGAATAGCCATGTCTGCGATCTTATGTCCAATCGCCTGATGCTGGTAAATCGGCACACCGAAGGCTTCTCGTTCTTTAGCATACTTGACGGATTCTTCTAGAGCACGGCGCTGCAAGCCCACTGCGGCGGCAGCCACACCGGGGCGGCTGTGATCAAACACCTGCATTGCCAGATAGAAACCCTGCCCCTCTGCGCCGACCATATTCTCTGCCGGGACTTCGACGTTCTCAAAGACAATTTCCGCCGTGTCCGATGCTCGCTGGCCGAGTTTATCGAACTTTTTGCCAACACTGACGCCAGGGCGATCGCGCTCAATAATGAAGCAGGTCATCCCTCGA
>JAIOHN010000769.1 GCA_019912985.1 Anaerolineae bacterium
GTCTTGATCGCAGCAGGAGACAGCAAAAACAACCCATGCGAGGATTCTTTCACTGCCTGCTCCACTTGAATCAACCAATCTGCCCCCGGCTGAATCTCAACATTATCCAACCAGCAGCGGATTCCAGCTTCGGTTAAGCGCTCGTAGATTCGGTTTGCAACTGCATTATCACGGGTCGCGTGGCTGATAAAAACCTTGACCATCGTTTTTCTGCCTCTGTGCTTTCTTCAAGCATAGCGTAAAGCAATTCGGATGCAACTGGAAAAGCGCCTGTGCAACCCAGCTTATATACGACCGCTTGCATCAAATTTTACATTCCCTTAAACTATCCTTAACATAAAGTTTCTAAATTCAACCTGTCGTTCGACCTACCTTTAAGGACAAATACATGAAACGCAAATTGCTATCGCTTTTAATCGTCAGCTTAGTGGTCTTGAGTGGTGTGTCGTTGGTTTCGGCCCAGGGTGAGCTGGGTTCAGAAGACAACCCCATTCAGGTATACTTCGTGCCTTCTGTCGAGGCGCAGACCATCACCACCGGCGGCGAAGTCATGGCACAGGCCCTGAAAGAAGCCACTGGTTTAAACTTTGAAGTTTTTGTACCAACTTCTTACGCAGCAACGGTTGAAGCGATGTGCGCCGCCCCTGATAGCTCGATGGGATTCATCCCGGCGGCTGGTTATGTAATCGCCAGCAATCGCTGCGGTGTCGAAGTCGCAGCGGCAGCGGTACGCCGTGGCTGGCCGGTTTACTGGGCAGCTTACATCACCCGTCGCGACAGCGGTATCCACACCTTCAATGATCTGGCAGGTAAATCCTGGGCCTATCCTGATGCTGGCTCAACCTCCGGTTTCGTGTTCCCATCGGTCGAGTTCGCCAATGCAGGGATCGAGCCCGGTGAGCGTGTCGAAGCAGGTGGTCACAACCAGGTCGTGCTGGCCGTTTATAACGGTGAGGCCGATTTCGGTACGACTTTCTACAGCCCGCCCGTGGTGCCTGGTGGTGCCTGGAGCATTGGTGACCTGCCTGAGCCGTATGATCTGACCGTTGATGAGTCTTACATCGGTGAAGATGGCAATCTGTATGTTGGCGATGTCCAGATTCTGGATGCGCGTGCCAATGTGCGTGAAACCGCCCCTGACGTGGTTGATCAGGTGAAGATCGTGCGCCTGAGCGCCCCCATCCCCAACGACACCCTGAGCTTTGGGCCGGAATTCCCCGAAGAGATGCGGACGCAGATCATTGATGCGCTCATCGCCTTCTCGGAAACCGACGCCTGGGCCGAGTCCATCGGCAGCGATGACTTCTACGGTTGGAGCAGCATTGCCCCGATTACTGACGCGACCTATGACATCGTGCGCGGCCAGTTTGAGGTGCTTGGTCTGACCGAAGCGGACGTTTTCGGCGACGAGTAAATGTCACAACGGCGTTAAAATGTTATACTGCGGACAGGATATCCTGTCCGCAGTTTTTTTACAGGTCAGCTACATGCTCAAAATCGAAAATCTCACCAAAATTTATGACAACGGCTTCAAAGCCCTAGATAATATCAGCCTGGAAATACCCGATGGTCAGTTTGTAGCGATCATCGGCCTCAGTGGATCCGGCAAGTCCACCTTGATGCGCTGTATCAACCGCCTGATCGAGCCTACCGAGGGTCATATCTTCTGGAACGGCCTTGATATTGCTGCTGCCAACGATGAGGAAATGCGTCAGATTCGGCGGCAGATTGGCATGGTATTCCAGCAGTTCAACCTGGTCAAACGCTCGAAAGTCATTACCAATGTGCTGGCTGGGCGATTGGGATACGTCAACCCCATATTTAGCTTAATCAATTACTTCCCCAAGAAGGAAAAAGAGAGCGCGCTCGCCAGCCTGGAACGTGTTGGCATCCGCAATCAGGCTTATAAACGCGCCAGTGAATTGAGCGGTGGACAGCAGCAGCGGGTGGGCATCGCGCGCGCGTTGATGCAAAACCCGCAGTTGATGCTGGCCGATGAGCCGGTAGCCAGCCTCGACCCGGCGACTTCACACAGTGTCATGAAGTATCTGGAGCTGCTGAATAAAGAAGATGGGATTACCGTGCTGTGCAGTCTGCATTTTCTCAGCCTGGCACGAGCCTACGCAGATCGGGTGATTGCGCTGAAAGATGGTGTGGTGCAGTTTGATGGCCTGCCAGAGGATATTGATAATCAGCGCTTTAAAGAAATTTATGGCGAAGACGCTGTTGAAGTACAGATTTCGTAACTGAGTTGAGGACACCGTATGATTCCCCCTACTTCATCACAAACAGCCCTGCGGCGTCTCCTGGTGATCGTGGCGGTGGTCGTAGGCTTCATGATTTACGCCTATGGCTGGACCGTAACCAATATCGACCTGGAAACACCCCAAGATCCAAGCCGGCAGGAAAACGTTAGCAATGCACTTCAAGAACTTCTTTCGCCACGCATCTTTGAGCAAGACCGTGAACAAGTCACTTCAACCACCCCTTTCCTCATCGATTGTGAAACAGGCGACAGCCCCGCAGCGGTTGAGGAGGTGATTGGCGAGCCTTATATTGTGGTGGAGCCAACCTGTGGCAGCGCCAGCGATGTCGTCACCGTACGCGCCTATAACTTCGCGCCGGGAGCACAGGGCCAGTTCCGCTGGATTCCGGCAGAAGGTCAGAGCCGCCCGCGCAGCGTGGTAGGCACCGGGCAAGACACCGTGATTCTGAACGATACTGGCGGCTTTGAAGGCGAGATTGAGGTGCCGCGCATCAGTGGCAGCAGCGGCCAGCAGCACGCCATTGGCTTTATTGCCAGTGTCCCCGCCGGGCCGGTGCGTTTCAGCGAAACCTCGAATGAGGTCGTGCGGCGTATGGTCGAGACGATCTTCATGGCGCTGGTCGCCACGTCGCTTGCTATTCCCATCGCAGCGGTATTGAGCTTTTTCGCCGCGCGCAATCTGATGCGCTCTATCCGCCTGCCTTTGGGCAATCTGTTGATCACCATCGTTGCACTGCCATTAGGTTGGTGGCTGGGCAGTGAGTTAATCGGCGCGGTCGGACGCTTTGGCGTCAACCTCGGCAGCGGCGAGTTATTGAGCGCCACCAGCGCCACCCTGCCGCTCCTCTTTCTGATAGGGGCAACTGTGGCATCACGCAGCGTCGGCGGGATTGAGCCGACCCCACCGCAAACCCAGGCGCGCAACATCCTGAGCCTGGTTGTCATGGTGGTGGTCGTCGTTTTTGTCGTCGGTCTTATTGGCGGCCTGGGAATCCTCGTCGGAGAACAGCTGATTAATGCGGGCAACTCATTCCGCCCGGCAGAAACAGTTACCCTCGGCAGCTGGCTGGTCAATGCGCTGGCCGATGCTGTCGCCGGGGTTGGACGATTTATCGAAATTCTGGGCAGTGTGGTCGATCTGTTCATCGTGCCGTTCGCGGGCATTCTCGGCGCATTCACACTGGCATCGGCGGCTGGCCGCATTGTCACACCGCTGCTGCGTCACGCCAGCCTCGTCACCAACCATGTGATAGGCGGCATATTGGGTGCTGCCGGTGGTGCGATCGTGCTGGCCGGGGTCGCCGCTGTGGGCATGTCGGCAGCGCTTTTGGGCCTGCTGCCCCCGCTGATGGCAGGCTTGCTGGGTGGACAGGTGGTTTCACTCATCTATCAGCGCTTTGCAGGGGAAATTCGCCCGATTGACCAACTCAAGCGTACGATCCGGAACATCGCCTTTTGGGTCGGCGCGATCATCGCCTTTGTAATCACCTTCCAGCTTCTGAACATTGGTCGAGCTTTAGTAGATGGCATTTTGCCCTCATCAGAGCCAAGCAACATCTTGCAATTGCCGTTGTATATTGCCGAAAGCGGCATCATCGGGCTGGTGTTAGGCGGATTGGTCGGCGCACTGACCGGCATCCACACCAATTTCATGCTTGGCAATCTGCTGTACAACGCCACCCGTACAATTCTCAATGCTACGCGCTCGATTGAGCCGCTAATCATGGGCCTGATTTTTGTCATCTGGGTCGGCATCGGGCCGTTCGCAGGTGTGCTGGCGCTGACGCTGCACAGTATAGCCTCACTCGGCAAACTCTACTCCGAGCAGATTGAGAACATCGACGAAGGCCCGATTGAAGCCTTGAAATCGACCGGCGCAAATCAGCTCCAGACGATCATTTACGCCGTCGTGCCACAGATCGTCCCGCCTTATATCGCTTTTACTATGTATCGTTGGGACATCAATGTCCGTATGTCCACGATTATCGGCTTCGTCGGCGGTGGTGGCATCGGCCTGCTGCTCAACCAGCAGATCAACCTGCTGCGCTACCGGGATGCGGGTGTCGCCGTGCTGGCAATCGCGATTGTCGTGTCGGTGCTGGACTACGCTAGTGCATCGATTCGCGAGCGGTTTATCTAGAGGACTTGACAGCCGGGCGGAAATCTCTATGATTAGAAGTGATCGCGGCGGGCAACAGCCTCCCCGATTTCTGTCCGACGAGTAAGGAAGTGGAAATGACCGAGAACAGTCGCCAATAGTGAACTCAGGTTTACCCTATTGCTGACTGTACCGGATTCACGCCGGATACCGATCAATTGACTCATATGCGCCGCACGGGGGTAACACCTGTGCGGCGTTTTGATTCTAGTGATTGAAAGGGGCTTCCATGCTTGTTGTATCCAATATCTCGAAACGATTCCCCGGCGCAGATGAGCCGGTTCTCAAAAACATCACCTTCACAGTCAATGCAGGCGAGCGCGTCGGCCTGATCGGACCCAACGGCAGCGGTAAAAGCACGCTGATTCAAATCATCATGGGCAACCTGCCCTCGGAAAGCGGCAGCGTCCAGTTCAGCCCGCCGACGCTGCGTGTGGGTTATCTGGCGCAGGGCTTGGCCGATGCTGACGACATGCCGATTCGCGCCATGCTGTTCCCGCAGACATCCGCGCTGCACCAGGCGGAAGCCGATTTAGAGCGGCTGGCGATCGCGCTCGGTGAAAACCCGGATGACCCTCAGACAGCAGAAGCTTACGGTGAAGCGCTGGAACGGCTGATGCAGCTCAGTCAGCAGATTGACACCAATGAAGCCGAACGCATCCTGGCCGGGTTGGATCTGGCGGGGGTGGACCTCGATGCGCCGGTTGGCACACTCTCCGGCGGGCAAAAAACGCGGTTGGGATTATCAGCACTGCTGCTGAGCCAGCCGGATTTGCTCATTCTGGACGAGCCGACCAATCACCTGGATGTGACCGGCATCGAATGGTTGGAAGGCTGGCTCAACGATTTCGACGGCGGCGTGCTGGTGGTCTCCCATGACCGCACATTCCTGGATGAGATCGTGACCAGCGTCGTCGCGTTGGATGCCGTGAATCATACCGCCAGAGTATTCGAAAACTGCAACTACAGTGAATATGTGGCGGCGGTGAAATCCGAATGGGACAAGCAGTGGGCGCAGTGGCGCGATCAGCAGGTTGAGATCGTCCGGTTGCAGGCGGATGTCGAGCGCACGATGGCGCGCGCGGTGCGCAAGGAAAATGCCACCAAGAACGACCAGCAGCGACGCTATGCCAAGAAGGTCGCCAAGCGCGCCAAAGCGAAGGAAACACGCCTGCACCGCTACCTGGATGATGATGAGCGCGTGGAGAAACCAGAGCGAACCTGGCCGCTGCGGCTGGATAATCTGGCGCTGGTGGATGCCATTCCGACCGGGCGCGAGGTCATCACCCTGACCGATGTCAGCGTGGGGTACGACCAGCCGCTGCTGACCAACTTGAATCTGACACTGCTGGCGGGAGAGCGCATTGCGGTGTTGGGGCCAAACGGACAGGGCAAAAGCACCCTGCTCAAAACCATTATCGGCGATCTGCCTCCCCTGGCGGGACAGGTGCGCATCGCCAGCAGCGCGAAGATCGGTTATCTGGCGCAGGAACAGGAAAATCTGGACCCGGCCAGCAACCCGCTTAAAACCCTGCTGGATGCGGTGGCAATGACCGAGACCGAAGCGCGGACGTTTTTGCACTTCTTCCTGTTCAAGGGCGATGATGTCTTTACGCCGGTTCACCAGCTCAGTTATGGTGAGCGCGCCTGTCTGATACTGGCGGTGCTGGTTGCCAGGGGAGCCAATCTGCTGGTACTGGACGAGCCGATCAACCATCTGGATGTGCCTGCCCGTGAGCGTTTTGAGGAAGCAATGGGTGTTTTCCAGGGGAGCGTGCTGGCCGTGGTCCATGACCGCTACTTTGTCGATAAATTCGCCACGAAGGTCTGGCATGTGGCCGATGGTGAACTGACGGAGGAAGTTCGGCAGGTGCTGGCGGAAATCTGACCGCCGAAACGCTGGAATCCCGGCTGTGTTGCGCTACAATGCAGCCGGGAGGAACCATGTCCGAAATCATCACCAGCACTCGTAATCCACGTGTGGTTGAGGCGCGCAAGCTCAGCCAGCGCAAACATCGCCAGCAGCAGGGCCGCTTTCTGGTCGAAGGTCTGCAACTGCTGCACATGGCGCTTGATGGCGGCCAGCAGCCGCAGGATGTGTTCTACTGCGAAGCCCTTTTCACCGGCAGTGAAGCACCTGCTCTGCTGGATCGCTTCACCGATGCTGGTGCAACCGTCATCGCAGTGGCAGAGGATGTGCTGCGCGCACTTTCGGATCGTGATACCCCGCAGGGGATTGTCGCCACCTTCACGCTGGCACCCCCTGAGCTGGACGCAGTCACCCTTCAGGGGGATGAGCTGATTATCGTGCTTGACCGGCTGCAAGACCCCGGCAATCTCGGCACGATTTTGCGCACGGCTGACGCTGCCGGTGCGGCTGCGGTGGTGCTGCTCACCCCTTCGACTGATCCTTACGACCCCAAAACTGTCCGTGCCAGTATGGGGTCCCTTTTCAATTTGCCCGTGATTCAAGTTGATGATCCATCGATGCTGTTTGATTGGCTCCAGCGGAACGGCTTGCGCCCTGTGGGTGCGGATGCCCATCAGGGTGTACGCTGGACAGCCTACGACTGGCGAAACGGGCTGGCGCTGGTGCTGGGTAATGAGGCGCGCGGCCTGTCCGATGACGTGCAGGCGCATATCCATGACTGGGTGCATCTGCCAGTGATCGGCAAGGCCGATTCGCTCAATGTCGCCATCGCAGGCGGTGTGCTGATGTACGCCTGGGTCGCGGTCAATGCCCCGGCTTAACCCCCGCCACCAGGATGCTGGTGACAAAGGCGAAAAACGTCCCGGCTTCGTCTGCCTGTTGCAGCTTTTTATTCCAGGTATCCAGTTCTTCAGCGGTCACAAGGCCATCGCTAAGCGCAGCGGCTTCTGCCCGGTCCGCATTGAGGACGTAGCGCATCATCTTGTAACTGGTAAACGACAGCGGCACAATGTCATACATCACCTCGACCAGCCCCGCCTCTTTGAATAAGCGATACAACTGCCGCCCGGATTCCCCATTCAGGCTGGTCCGGGTCACGAAGACCTGCCGCAGCCGTGTCTCTAAATCCATCGGCGTGAGATCAATCGACACCGTCGTCCAGTCCGCATCCGCCACCACGACCCGCCCCCCAGGCCGCGTCACCCGGACCATTTCCGCCAGAACTCGTTCTGGCGCAGGAATGAGCTGGAACACCCGCTCACTGCGGCACGAATCAAAGCGGTCGTCGTCATAGTTGAGGTCGGTGGCATCACCCATATCGTGCGAAATACGATCCGCCACTCCGGCCTGCTCGGCGCGCTGCCTTGCCAGTTCAATCATCTGCCAGTCGGAATCCATGCCCGTGACATGACCACTTTCGCCAACCAACTGCGCCAGCGGGATCGTATCCGTCCCTGGTCCGCAGCCCACATCCAGCACATCATGACCGGGCGCAAGCTGCATAAACTCGTAGCTGCGTTGCTTCACTGGCAGCAGAATCTGCCCGATTCGTTCCAGATAATTGCTATCCACTGCATTCGACCTGTCCTGTGGCCGCATCGACTCCCCTCCCGTATCGTGTATCTCACAGCGATTATAAGTGGCAGTGACTTAAAAACCCACCTGTACACAGCAATTAAGAGCCAACCGGTGTCCTCAATGATGCTGCTGGCACAACTTGTGAGAATGAATTAGGCCCAAAGTATGGACTCTTAGAACCTTATCGCATATAATTGAACCGTTCTGACCCTTAGAGATAGGGAATAACTCATGGCAGTGCAGGCAAAAGAAGAGTTTATAATCCGCCCGGCGCAGATGGAAGATCTCGAAAACGCGGTCGCCCTGATGAATATCTGCTCGATGGCATCCGTCGGCCAGGAGGAATTCGACGTCACCGAAATCCGCGCGGAATGGATGTCACCGGGTTTTGATCTCGAACACTCCACTCGTATGGCCCTCACAGCAGATGGCGACATCGTCGGCTATATCGAGGTGTGGGATGTGAATCCTGTACCGGTGAGAGTGTGGGTCTGGGGGCGCGTTCACCCGGATTACGAAGGCCAGGGTATCGGCACGCGCCTGATGGAATGGGCAGAAGGTCGCGCCCGTGAAGCGATTGAGCGGGTACCCGCTGACGCGCAGGTCATAATGGAATCCGGCACGATCAGCACCCATAGCCCATCACATGCGCTCTTCAAAGACCTGGGGATGGAGCTGACGCGGCATTTCTATACCATGCGCATCGACATGGACAGCCCACCGCCTGCGCCGCAGTGGCCGGAAGGCATCACTGTGCGGACACTGGTTCGTGGGGAGGATGATGAAGCCGCCATCTTCGCAACCGATGACGCCTTCAAAGATCATTGGGGGCATGTCGACCAACCGGTTGAAGCGCTACTCGAACGCTGGCAGCATTTCATGGATCACGACGAGAGTTTTGATGCCAGCCTGTGGTTTCTGGCAATGGGCGGTGATGAAATCGCGGGGATCTCCTTCTGCTGGCCCAAAGCCAATAACGACCCCAATGTCGGTTATGTGGGGACACTTGGCGTGCGCCGCCCCTGGCGTAAGCAGGGGCTGGGCCTGGCGCTGGTGCTGCATTCGTTCGCCGAGTTCTGGGAGCGCGGTATTCGCAGTGTGGAGTTGGGTGTGGATGCTTCCAGCCTGACCGGTGCGACCCGCTTATACGAGCGTGCAGGGATGCATGTTCACCGCCAGTTTGATAATTACCGCAAGGTGCTGCGGCCTGGAAAAGACCTGACGACCCATTCGCTTTAAGCTGTGACGTTGCTCGCCGGAAGATACGCCTAAGGTCACGGGACAATCATTCTCCCGTATGCCACAATAAAGGCGAAAGGTGAGCAGCATGAAGCGAGTGATTCTCCTGTTCGTGCTGCTGCTGTTGGCCGGGTGCCAGCTCAGCGGCACGAGATATTCTCAATCCTGTAACATCCACACCGATACTCAGACCTCAACCTGTGACATTACCTTTGAAATTCTGACCGGCGCGTGGAGCCGGGGCATGGATGTCGCACGGGTTGCCACGGGTGAAAGCATTCCGTTGAGGGTGAAAATGCACGTGGCTGGCGGTGTTGTGAAGGTCACATTCTCTGCACCGGATGGCACGCCTGTCACGGCAGAGGCACAGCCTGACCAGCCTGTCGAGCTGCAAGCCGATGCCCTCGTCAGCAATCAGGAAATCCAGATTACATTTGAATCATTGGATGGCATCGCGCAGGGAGTAGTCATTGCGCTGGAAGCCGGTTAAGGCTCCAGCAAATCGAGCAGGCCCGTAGGATAAAGTGGCGCTTCGCCACGCCGAAAAACATCGAGCGGAATCCAGCGCGCGGTAAACAGGATTTCGCCATCATCTTCCCCCTGCACCGACTCTGCGCTGTACATGGCCGGGTCCACAAATTCGCCTGCGTAAATCAGCACGATCTCATGCCCGGCCTTGCCTTCGTAGGTGAAAATGTTTTCGAGCGTGCCGAGGTACTTCTGCACAGTGACCGCCTGCTTGATCTCCTCGCCCAGTTCGCGCACCACCGTGTCACGCCCGTATTCGCCAAACTCAATCCGGCCCCCCAGCGGGCGGTAAAAGGTCTGGTCCTTGACTTTATCGTAGCCTTCGGCGACGAAGATGCGATCATCCTGACGAAACACGCAAATCGCCAACGGGCGGACTTTTCCGGGTTTCATCAGCGCTCCTT
>JAIOHN010000770.1 GCA_019912985.1 Anaerolineae bacterium
ATGTCTGGTTCAGTCTGCGGCAATTGATCTCCGCGAAAAAGGCATATCCCTTTTACTTGCTGCCGGTTTTGTGGGCAGTTGCCCTCATTTTGCTGTATGCGGCTCGCCTCCCTGCGCCTTTTCAGCATGGCCGTTATGTGATTCCAGCGCTGCCGTCGCTGCTGTTGAGTGGAATTGTTGGCATGTTATGGTTGGCGGAGCAGGGTCGGCAGCGATTGCTCGTGCGGGTGTTCAGTCGGGCGCTGTTGGTGGCGGCTGGACTGGTCTTTGTCTACTTCGCGTTTATCCAGGGGCCGACCGTTTACAAAAGAGACGTGGCGATTATTGAAGAAGAAATGGTCACCTCCGCCCATTGGATTGCGGATCACCTGCCGAGTGATGAACTGCTGGCGGTGCATGATATTGGCGCTGTAGGTTACTTCGCACCACGCCCTATCCTCGATATTGCTGGGTTGGTCAATCCTGAAGTGATTCCCATCTTGTATGATGAGGAAGGACTTTACCAGTTTATGCAGGATCGCGATGCGCGTTACCTGCTCGCATTCCCTGATCAAGTCCCCGGTGATGACGTGGATGATTCGCGCCTGTGTCCCATATTTACCACCGAGGGAGAGTCGGCACCGCGTGCAGGCGGGGCCAACATGACCCTATACGCCTTGCAATGGGATGGTAATTGCGAATCATTAAGATAGTCATTGAGCATTGAAATATAAAAAGTGTAAAATGAAGTTATGAGTGATTTTTTTAAGAAACTAAACGTGCTTGTTAAGGCCAGCGTCAATGAGCTTCTTGGAGATGATTCCGTCATGCGACGGTTGTCGCCTGCCCAATTGGGGAAGGGGATTGACCAAGAAGTCACAGTGCTGCGCCAGCGTATCAATGAGGCGCTGGACTACGAAGAAGAGCTGACCAAGCGCGTGCAGGATCTGCAGGCGGAAGCGGACCGGTGGGACAATGAAGCTGACCGCGCTGTCGAAGCTGGACAGGACGAACAGGCACGCTATGCAGTCGAAAATCACCAGCGCGCACAGCAGCGGCTTACGATGGCTGAATCAGATCTGCGTGAGCACCAGTTGGTTACACAGGATTTGATCATGCGTGTCAATGAGCTGGATGCTGCCGTTGCGGATGCGCGTCGTGCGGAGGCCGAAGATGCGTCGAGCACTGATACGGCCGCTGAGGGTGAACCTTCAGTGAGCAAAGCCGCAGCAGATGTGCTGCGCGAAATGCGGCAAAAAGTCAGTGAAATGAACGACTTAATCAGTGCGAGAGAAGAAGTAAGCGGTGTCAATGCATCAGACAAGATAGAGGAAGACCGTGTGGATGATGACCTTGCGCACCGCCGTGATCGATTAAGCAAGAAGTGAACCATGGTCGATATTTCTATTCCCCAAATTTTAGTGGTTGCCGGTGACTATGATCTGATTCAAAGGGTAGATCAAGCTTTGCAGGAAGGCGAATTTGCCGTTCAACATGCTTACAGTTACCGAGATTCGCTTTATGCGCTGGAGAGTAAAAATTTCGATGCCGTGCTGGTTGATGGCATGATGACGGATCGCACTTCTGGCGAGTATGTGATCAAGCTGTTGGATACTTTCCAGGCGGTGCCGATGGTGCTGCTGGTCCGTGGTGGTGAGCTGCCATCTTATTCACAGCCACCGGTTCAAATCGTCCTGGGCGGACTGGATAAACGGACGATTTTGCGGGGTGTGTACTCTGTCCTTGAGGTCGCGCTGGTACGTGGCAAACCCTCACTGCGCCTTGAGAACTCCCGTATGGACGAAATTGAAACCGTGTTCGCACTCGGGAAATCGCTCACTGAGGTGTTGGATCTCAGCGAAGTTTTGAATCGCGTAGTTGCTGCGGCGCGCTATCTGATCAATGCGGAAGAGGGCATGATTCTGCTGCCTGATCATAATGAAGCGGATAGCCCTTTATATTTACGCGCTAAAGTGGGCATTGATGACGAAGTTGCCCAGAATTTCCGCATCAAGACGGAAGACACAGTGGCTGGACGCGTATTCCATACGGGGCAGCCTCAATCGATTGGCGCGCAAGGTCTGCAAAAGGTTAAAACGCATTACTTCGTGAAAGCGCTCCTCTATGTGCCGATTCTGCTACAGGGTCGGCCCATTGGCGTACTCGGCGTGAATAATAAACTGACGGATCGCGTTTTTGATGCGACCGCTCAGGACTTGCTGATGAATCTCGCTTCTTACGCTGCAATTGCCATTGAGAATGCGCGGATTCACGAAGAGACACTCCAGCGTGCGCGTGAGCTGCAAAGCCTGGTTGAGGCAAGCCAGGTTTTGAATGCTTCGGTGTCACTTTATACGACTCTGCCCAGCATTTGCGATCAACTTTCACGTGTTTTAAATGTCAGTTGGACGGAAATCCTGACGTGGGATCGTGAGCGTGAGCAGCTGCGCACCCTTGCCCGCCATCAAAAATCGCTCTGGCGTGAAGGGCCTTCCATACAGCTTGCAAAATCGCCCGCTTTGCAGGCGGCACTGGCCGAACGGCGAGGCTTACAGGTTAACGCAAATGATAGCACAATGCCTGCCGAAGCATCTGAACTGAGACAGTTAGGTGCTTCCAGATTGCTAGCCACGCCAATTATGGTAGAGAATAAGCTGCTCGGTGTGCTGCGCAGCTATTTTATCAAAACCCCGGAAAGACCTGTTACGAACGATACATTTTATTCTGTACAGCATCTTGCCTTGCAGGCTGTGGCCGATGTCAGTTATGGGAATGGAAATGCTCGCCGCGCCCTCCATGCTTTGGAGAATGTGAACCGTATCTTTGGGGCGAGTTGGAGCGACATTGGGGTCATGACAAAC
>JAIOHN010000771.1 GCA_019912985.1 Anaerolineae bacterium
GGCGACCTGCACATGCGCAACATCATGATTTACGGGCTGAACGAAGACAGTTCGCCGCTGAATGGGTTGATTTTCAAGCTGATTGACCTGGAGTACTGCCAGCCGGATGGGGATATTGCCTTCGATGCCGGTGAACTGCTGATGGATATTGAGTTGATCGCCCGTGAGGAAAGCAAATTCGAAAGCCAGCACCAACTGCTGCGCCTCAAAGACAGCCTGGAACGCTCCTACACCACCTTTAGCAGCCAGCGCGACGATCCCTCGTTCGGTGTGCGCGTGGTACTGGCGAAAGCGCGGGCGCTGCTGCGCATCGCCAAGGGCAAGGTCAAGCGCGGCAGTCGTTATCATACTGCGCGGCAGACCGCCCAGGCGGAAAAAGTGGCCGAGGAAGTGATGGCTCATGCCGCGGAAGCCTGGCAGTACCTGCAGACCGTGGTTGGAGCACTGAACTGACCGCACCACACGAGATTTTGTCACAAATTTAACATGTGTTTAAAATGGGTTCGGATAATAAAGCCCGGTAAATGCACAATAGAGTTGCATGGTGAAGGAGAACCCATTTATGCAAAAGTGGACCCGCATTGCAGTTCTCAGCCTGGCCGTACTTCTGCTGGCCGCGCTGACCGTCAGCGCGCAGGAGGAAGTGACGATTGATTTTTACTTCCCGGAGGCCAGCGCCAATAACGCCCAGGCCATCTTCGAGGGCTATGCTGAACAATTCAAAGAAACGCATCCCAATATCAACATCAATGTCGTTTATGGCGGCAGCTACACCCAGGTACGGGACACCATCCAGACCGAGATCAGCTCTGGCAGTGTCACGGTCGATGTCGCGGTGATGCTGGCGACCGACCTCTACAGCTTCGCTGATGAGGAGACAGTGCTTCCGCTGACATCATTCATCGACCAGCTGGATGACCCGCAGGCTTATATCGACGATACGTTTGCCGCCTTCTGGGAAAACGGCATGGACGAGGACGGCACGATCTACTCGATCCCGTTCCAGCGCAGCACACCAATTCTCTACTACAACGCTGATTTGCTGGCAGCAGAGGGTATCGAGGTTCCGACCAATAACGAGGAGCTGCTGGCCGCCGCCGAGCAACTCACGACTGATGATCGCTGGGGGCTGCTGGTGCCGGTAGCAGGCAACTTCCCCATCTGGATTTACCAGAGCTTCGCCGCAGCTTACGGTCAGCCAATCGTCGAGGACAGCCCGGTGGAGGTGTATTTCAACACACCGGAAAGCCTGGCAGGGCTGGAATACATGACCAAACTGGGGATGCCAGAAGACCAGGGTGGCTATGCCGTAGGGCCAATGGGCGGCAGTGTGTGGGGCGATACCCCCACCGCGTTCACCAGCGGTCAGGCAGCAATGGCCTATCACACCACGGGCAGCCTGACTCGTATCCTGGCGGATGCTGCCGCCGCGGAAAATCCGTTTGAAGTCGGCGTGGCTTATCTGCCTTCCGGCCCGGCGGGCGAGGAGGGCACGGGTTATGGTGCCCCCACTGGTGGCGGCGACATCTACATCTTCTCCACCAGCACGCCAGAAGAACAGCAGGCGGCATGGGAATGGGCGCAGTTCCTGTCCTCACCGGAAATCCAGTCGGATTGGGGCGCACAGACCGGCTACATCGCCACCCGCATCAGCGCCTGGGACATCGACCCGCTCAAGAGCCTGGTTGAAGAATACCCGCAGTATGCGGTCGCTCGTGACCAGCTCGCCTATGCGGTGAAAGAATTTGATGCCTATCGCAGCATCGACATTCAGAACATCATCAACACCGCCCTGAGCACGGTGATTTCTGGCGCAGTGCCGCTGGAAGACGCACCGTCAGTGCTGGAAGATGCGCAGAACCAGATTGATTCGCTGCTGGCTGAATATCGTTAGAACCCATTCAGTTCAAAGAGAGTAGCGCAGGGGCGGGTCGATGACCCGCCTCTGCTTGTATCCCGGAGGGAGTATGGACGCAAGCGCAAATACTGCATCCACAACTGCCCAGGCAGAGGGTGCAGGTCGCGCCCGTTCACTGGCGCAGACGCTGTTCCCTTACCTTCTGGTGCTGCCCACGCTGGCACTCGTTTTTGTCTTCACCATTCTGCCATCCATCCGCACAGTGCTGGACAGCCTCTACAAACCTGGGCGGCGGCCATCTGACCCCTGGGAATTTGTCGGCCTGCAAAATTACCTTGACCTGTTCGACAGCGCCCACCACATCGGCGCACGTTTCACCACGGTATTGGGCAATACGCTGCTCTTTGTCATCCTGACGGCAGTGATCTGCATCCCGCTGGCGCTGATGTTCGCCCTGATGCTGAATCGCAAAATCCGCTACCTGGGTGTGCTGCGCTTCGGCATTTTTTACCCGGCCCTGCTGCCTTTGATCGGCGCGGCCAGTATCTGGGCGTTTCTGTATTCGGATAGCATCGGCCTGCTTAATGCCATTCTGCGCTCATTCGGGCTGGGTGGAGTCAATTGGTTGGGTGATCCGAATACGGTCATGGGGTCCATCATCCTGATGAACATCTGGAAACAGGGCGGCTACTACATGATCTTCTATCTGGCCGGTTTACAGAGTATCCCGCTGGATATGTACGAAGCGGCAGATTTGGACGGCGCGAGCTATGGGCAGAAGCTGATCTATCTGACCATCCCCATGCTGCGCCGCACGACCTTATTCGTGCTGGTGATTATCGTCATCTTCGCTTTCCAAACCGTCGAGCAGCTTCAGGCACTGAACCAGGGCAATCCGGCAGATCGCGGTAATTTGCTGCTGTACTTTATCTTTCAAAACATCGGTGAGCGCCGCAACTGGGGTTACATCAACGCCATGACGGTCATCCTGGTTGGGATTCTGCTGGTGTTTACCGTTAGCCAGTTCATGTTATTCGAGCGGGGGCAGGACGATGACTAAACCAAACAGCAGTTTGGGCAGCCGTCTGGCGACAATCGCAACCATCATCGTCACCATCATCTGGTTAATTCCGCTGATCTTCAGTGTCCTGATGAGCTTCCGCCCGCAGGCAGAACCGGTTACCCAGGGGAACATCTTCTTCGGCAGCACAATCACGCTCGATAATTACGCGTCTGCGCTGGTGCTGGCCCCCTGGGGCTGGCATTATTTCACTAGCGTGGTGTTCGCTGCCGGGGTGCTGGTGGTGCAGGTCGTCACCGTGACCATGGCTGGCTATGCTTTCGCGCGCATGAAATTTCGGGGGCGCGGGCTGTTGTTATTCCTCGTTCTGCTGCAATTGATGATCCCCACAGGCGTGCTGCTGGTCCAGAATTTCTCCACCATCGTCAGCCTGGGATTGCTGGATACGCGCTGGGCGTTGATGGTCCCCTACTGGGGGTCGGCCTTCGGCGTGCTGCTGCTGCGGCAGACCTTTCGCGGAATTCCGCTGGAACTGGAAGAGGCCGCACGCATTGATGGGGCGAACTGGTGGCAGGTGATGCGCAACGTCTATATTCCACTCTCCATCCCCGCCTATGTCTCCTTTGCGCTGGTGTCGATCAGCAGCCACTGGAACGAATTTCTGTGGCCGTTCATCGTCACCCGCACCGAAGAAGTCCGCCCACTGACCGTGGGTCTGAACAAGCTGTTTAACACCACCGAAGTCGGCGCGCTCTACGGGCAGTTGATGGCCGGGACGATTCTGGTGATTGCCCCGCTGGTCATCCTCTTTTTGCTGTTCCAGCGCCGGTTTATCGAGAGCTTCGCCAGCAGCGGCATCAAGTAAATATCGGATATTGAATCGCTGACGCAACAATTTCACACCTTGTCAAATAAGCTGACAAAGGGTTAAAATGGCTCACTGTGGACTGCATTGACAGCCACCCTACGGGAGGAATTCCAACCATGGCAAATGAATGGCAGGGGGAGCGCATACGGCTGCGCAGCACGGAGCCAGAGGATTGGACTTTTTTCTTCGATCTTGACCACGATTCCGAGATGGCACGCGCGCTGGATATAGTCTGGTTTCCCAGATCCGCAGAGGCCAGCCGCGAGTGGGCGAAGAAAGAAGCCCAGAAAACACCTGATGATGATCATATTTCCCTGGTGATCGAGACGAACAAAGGCGAGACCGTGGGCGGCATCAGCAGCCATTCTATTGACCGTCGCGTTGGCACCTTTGGCTATGGCATCGCCATCGCGCCCGCATTTCGCGGTCAGGGTTACGCATCTGAGGCGATCGTGCTTTTCCTCAAGCACTTCTTTCTGGAACGGCGCTATCAGAAAGTGACCACCCCAGTTTTCAGCTTCAACACCGCGTCGATCAAAATGCATGAGAAGCTCGGCTTCAAGCAGGAAGCACGGCTGCGGCGCATGGGCTTTACCCGTGGCGAATACTTCGATTTTCTGATGTATGGCATGATCATTGAAGAATTTACCGAGAAATATCTGAGCAGTTGACTTTTCAGAGACACTAAAATTGGTTATACTTTGCCTAATGTTCGAACACTTTAAGGGACTCTCCATGACGACGCAAATTCTTCGCCTCTGGATTCCTCGCATCCGCGCTTAGTTCATCCCGAAGCGTTACTCCTTTTCACCATAACTGAAGACAATTCGGCGCTTCGGACCTGCGGCATTGCGCCCGCAGCGATTTCGCTTATCCATTGCACGTGGATACCACCCCGTTGAACCAAGAACAGGGTTAACCGAAATGTCTAAAAATCACAAGCGCACCCCTTCTGGCTGGGAGCCAGTTGCCGATTGGTATGATGGCTGGATGGGCAAAGATGGCAGCGATCATCATCAACACCTGGCGCTGCCCGCTGTTCTGACGCTGCTGGCGCTGAAACCGGGCGAATCCGTACTGGATGTCGGCGCGGGCCAGGGTGTACTGGCTCCGCACATCCTTGAACAGCAGGCACATTACCTGGGCGTCGACATCAGCCGCAAGCTGCTGACCCGCGCCCGCCAGCATCATGGCAAAGCCGCGCGCTTCATTCAGGGAGATGCGCGTCATCTGATGCGCCTGCCGGGGATTGAAGCGCAGCGATATGACGCGCTGGTCTTTTTGCTGAGCATTGAAGATATGAACCCGCTGGAACAGGTGATTCAGTCTGCCGCCTGGGCGCTGCGCGAAGGAGGCCGCATTGTGATCCTGATGCGTCATCCCTGCTTTCGCGTACCGCGCCAGAGCGGGTGGGGCTATGACCAGAATCGCAAGCTGCAATACCGGCGGGTTGATAGTTATCTGACACCACTGTCTGTGCCGATGAAATCCTACGGCAAGCAGAAACAGCAGGGCGCGACCATCAGTTTTCACCGCCCGCTGCACCAGTACATCAATGCGCTTTCCGACTGCGATCTGCTGCTTGACCGGCTGGATGAGATCACCACCTATAAGCAGGCGGATAGCCGGGCCGAAAAGCGCATCAACAACGAAATTCCGCTGTTTGTGGCGCTGCGGGCAGTGAAGATTACCAGTTCGTGAACGATCCGTCGCGGCGGCGATACTGCGGCAGATCGACCAACTGGAATGGATGCCTTTTCGCAGCCTCACGGTCAAACTCAATCCCCAGCCCCGGTGCGGTGGGCGGCAGTAAATAGCCGTCCTCCCACACGGGCTGCACCGGGACCACATCGGTCATGACGGTGCCAGTGGGCCGGGGCTGTTCCTGCACGCCAAAGTTGGAACTGGCGAGATTCAGATGCAAACAGGCTGCCGAGGATACCGGCCCGAGCGGATTGTGCGTTGCCAGCTTGATGTAATGTGTCTCGCACCAGCCCGTAATCTTACGGGCTTCGGTGATTCCGCCGACAATGCACAGATCAATGCGGGCGTAGTCGATCCATTCTTCCTCGATCAACTGCCGGAACTCCCACTTGGAATTAAACTGCTCACCGGCTGCCAGCGGCACATTCACCCGTGGGCGCAAGGTCTTGAAGGAATCCGGGTTTTCGCTGCGCAGCGGGTCTTCGATGAAGTACGGCGCAAATGGCTCGACCTCACGGCACAACCAGACCGCTTCCGGTAAATCGAGCCGTGTGTGGACATCGAAGGTCAGCTCAATATCTTCGCCCACCGCTTCGCGCACCGCCTGAAACTGCTTGATGGCTAAGCGGACAGCCTCGCGCGGCTCAAAGGCATCCACGCCATCGCCCAGCCCCCAACGGACAAATTTCCAGCCTTCTTCCTTCGTCTTTAAGCAGCTTTCCACCAGCTTGCTGATGTCGCTACCGCCCTGATTATGTGGGTAGCACACCACCTTATCGCGCACCAGCCCACCGAGCAGCTCATACACCGGCACACCGAGCGCCTTTCCCTTGATGTCCCACAGCGCGATGTCGATGGCCGAAAGTGCCGCCGTGATAATGCGCTGCGCCGGGAAAAAGCCGCCACGAAACACCCACTGCCAGATATGCTCGATGCGGCTGGCATCCTGCCCGATCAAAAATTCCTTGAGGTGGTCAATCGCGCCGATCACGGCCAGTTCGCGCCCGGTAATCCCGGCCTCACCCACACCGTAGATACCCTCGTCGGTATCGACCACCACGAATAGAAAATTACGATGGCCGCCCCAAACAGGATAGGCTTCAATATTGGTGATTTTCATCAGAGTCTCCCATCGTTCAGTAAAAGTATTATTCAGCTGCCCGTGGCTGTGCCGATGCGGTGTAAAACTCATTCTGTAAGTGGCTCGAGACGTTGTCCTCTTTGATCACGCGAATGGCCTGCGCCAGCGCACGAGCACGGGCATCCAGCATCCGGTCGCCTTTCTCACCTGTGGCCGGGCTGCCATCACCACTGTAATGCGTGGGGTGATCGGCATACCACCAGATTCCCGTCTCGATGCCCATCTCACGCAGGGCTTTCAAACGGTTCAGCGCCATGCCTTCATCGTCCGCCTTCAGGTGTTCGTGCCGCACAAGGTCTGGCCGGATGGCAAGGATGGCACTGGTTTCGCTCTCCCCGGCATGACCGTCATAGGTGGATTCCCACTGCGCCTGGACTGCCGCGCGGTCTTCTTCGGACAGCGGTGGTGATGCCACATAAACGACATAATCGCGCGGCTGGGCAAGCTGAGCCTGTAGGAAAAAGCGGATCAGGTGGTTGTTGCCGCCGTGCGCATTCACCAGGACGATCTTTTTCAAGCCATTGCGGGCAATCTCATTGCAGACGTTCTCCAACAATTGCAGCATGAGATCGACCTCAATCGCAATCGTCCCGGCGCAGTGCCGCGCTTCCAGAATCTGGGTAAAGATAAAATCGGGGAAAATAATCGCTGGCTCAAGCGCCGCCGCACGGCGGCACAACTCGCGCCCGATATACATATCCGTGCCAAGCGGCAGATGATGCGCGTGACGCTCGATACACGACAGCGGCAGCAAACATACACCCTGCGCGGCTGCCACCTGCTTCGGAAATTCATCGCCGGTCAGTTCTTCCCAGTGCATAACCTTACTCCTTGTCTAAAAGTCTTTTTTCATAACATACGCTCAGCGGGTCGTGGGCGTGGTGGCTATAACAGGGAATGCTCGTGTAGCCGGATGTTTCGTACAGGCGCACAGCGGCCTGCTGCAACGTCCCCGTTTCCAGCCAGAGGCGTTCATAACGATACTCGCGTGCTAATGCTTCCAACCGTGCCAGGATCTGACGTGAGATGCCTTGCCCACGGGCGGCAGGCCGCACATACATGCGCTTGACCTCGGCAATCGTCACATCCGTCATCGGGCGCAGCGCTCCACAGCCGACAGCTGCATCCCCTATCCAGGCGACGACAAACCCGGCACGATCCCCCACCACATCATCGGGTTTGAATGCACCGCTGCCATCATCACCGTATAATTGGCCGAGTTCTGCTGAAAGTTCCGTGATTAAAGCGCGGCAAATCTCATGGTGCGGGTTTTCGAGGGTGAGGCGAACAGAACCAGACACGTGCATTCCTCTTATTAGAACTTCCATTACCGCATGGTCTTGATGTGCATCACAGCCTCACCATTATAGCGATAGAACCGCTGTCCATGCTCCTCGATGGTCTATATCGGGAATTGTTTCACATTCGCGCGTGGGTTATAATCCAAACGATCGCAGCATAATATTGGGATAACATCTTATGACCAGACGACCTCCGGTGTACCCGTTTACAGCAATAGTCGGCCAGGATCGTATGAAGCTTGCGTTAGTCCTTAACGCAATTGACATGCGCATCGGCGGCGTATTGATTCGCGGCGAACGGGGTACCGGTAAATCAACCGCTGCTCGTGCATTGGCTGTACTGCTGCCTGAAATCGATGTCATTTCAGACTCAGCCTACAACGACGACCCTAATGAACCTTCAACCTGGTCGGACGAAGTACGTGAACGCTACAACCACGGTGAAGATGTTCCGGTAACCCGCCGCAAAACCCGCTTTGTTGATCTGCCTGTGAGCGCAACTGAAGACCGGGTGGTCGGAACCCTGGATATTGAAAAAGCTATTCAAAAGGGTGAGCGTCACTTTGATCCTGGTGTGCTGGCGATGGCAAACCGAGGCATCCTATATGTCGACGAAGTGAACCTGCTGGACGACCATGTGGTTGACCTGCTTCTGGACTCAGCAGCAATGGGTGTCAATGTGGTGGAGCGCGAGGGCATCAGCTTCTCGCACCCGGCGCGTTTCATCCTGATAGGCACTATGAATCCTGAAGAAGGCGATCTGCGGCCTCAGCTTCTGGACCGTTTCGCTCTGTCGGTCGAAGTGCATGGCATTCAGACCGCTGGCGAACGTATGGAGATCCTGGAACGGCATATCTCTTACGAAGGCGACCCGAACCAATTCCGCGAGGCATGGGCGAACGAGGAGCAAAGCCTCTCGAATAAGATCGCTGCCGCCCGCGAAATTGTGGATGATGTCACCTATACCCGCCGTGACCTGTACGCCATTGCTACCCTGACCAGCAGCCTGCAAATTGACGGCCACCGCGCCGATCTGGTTATTCTTAAAACCGCGCGCGCTCATGCTGCTTTCGAAGGCCGCACGCACATCAACCAGCGCGACATTCTGCTGGCAGCGGAACTCGCGATTCCGCATCGCCTCAAACGGGGACCATTCTCCGATGCTCAGATGAGCATGACCGCCATGGAAGACCAGCTCGAACAGGTGATGTCCGAGTGGGGCGAAGGCGATGAAGTTGGTGAAGTCAGCGAAGACGGTGAACAAAGCAACGTCAAAAAAAAAGCCAATCCGTAGCCACTGAAGGTGGCGAAGAGCTGCCGGACTACGGCCAGACCGACCCTACTCCCCAGAATGTCTTCGATAGTCACGATGCTTACTGGTGGGAAGGCGGTAAACAGGTCGAGTCCGGTGCTGAATTTAACCCACGCAGCCTGCAAACTCCACTCGATAAACTAACCCGTAATTCCGCCGGACGCCGTTCGCGCACGCATACTGACCGAAAGCGTGGACGTTATATCCAGGCACGACCCGCCAATGGCAACAATACCGACATTGCCTTCGACGCCACCCTGCGTGCTGCGGCTCCCCATCAGATTGAGCGCGAAGAGCAGAAAAGTGCCAGTGGTATGGCCTATGCCCTGCGCAAAAGCGACTTGCAGCGTAAAGTTCGCGTGCGGCGGGCAGCCAATCTCATCCTGTTTGCGGTGGATGCCTCGTGGAGTATGGCGGTTTCTGAGCGGATGCAGGCCACCAAAGGCGCGATCATGTCCCTGCTGACCGATGCTTATCAGCGCCGTGATCGTGTGGGCCTGGTGGTATTCCAGAAGGATCGTGCTTCGTTGGTGCTGCCGCCGACCAACTCGGTCGTGCTGGCGAAAAAAGCCCTGGCGAACATCCCTGTTGGCGGCAAGACGCCGCTATCCGCAGGGCTGCTCCTGTCGTTTGATACCATCAAGCGCGAACAGGCCCTGCACCCAGACATCGTACCGCTGTTGATCCTGTTGACGGATGGCGCGGGCAATGTCTCCATCGGCTCGCAGCCACCGCAGGAAGAGGCTCACCGCATCGCGGAGATGATTAAAGACGCCGACGTCCGTACCATCACCATCAACATGGAGCATGTGGCCTTTGATCGTGGACTGGCGTCACAGTTGGCGCACCAGCTTGGCGGCCCGTGTTACTCGCTCGGCCAGCTCAAAGCGGAGATTCTGTACGAGACCGTTCGGAAAGAGATGGACGCGATGTGAGGCGGGCGCGCCACCACATCACGACCCCAGCCAGTAAACAGCCGACCGCTGTCAGCACGGTGAGTATGCTCCCGGTGACGAAGGCGGTCGGCCTGAATACCATGACCACATCCTGCACACCTGCATCCAGATAAACACCTTGTAGTGCTTCGTCCACGCGCAGCACTGGCTGAGCCGCGCCATTCACATCTGCCTGCCAGCCGGTCACCCACGGTTGAGACAGCACCAGCATACCGGCAGCAGGCATCTCCACACGCACATGGATGCGATCCGGCTCATAAGCAACGATCTCAGCCTCACGGTAAAAGTCGTGATCCGGCGGCGTAAACTCCAGTGTCTGGTCACGGTCAATCAGGACCTGCTCACGTGGATCCAATGTGCGCAGGGCATTCAAGACATCCGCTTCGCTGTCCAGCACCGACAGCTTACCCACTGCAAAGGCGCGCGGCAGCACGGCGCTGTTTTCGTAAAGCCGGTCATCGCCATCCTGTTCCACCAACGATAGTTCCGGCTGCGGCGGCAGATCAAATGACGAGACGACATAACGCACATTTAGCAACCCCAACAGCGTTGGGTCTGGCGTAGCAGTCAGATAGGCCTCCGGGTCGATCTCATTGGCAGCACAGGGCGGCACAGCGGCGGCGATGCCTTCCAGTTCGCAGCCGGACGCCAGCCGCATCAAGCGTGAATAACTCGCAAACTGGAACGAATTCAGCCCCTCGACTACCTCTAAATCGTTCAGCACCACCAGATTATCGGGGAGTTCACGGCGAATGTGATACAGGCGATAAAGCGTGTCGCGCGGCAGCGATTCGACATAATCAGGCGTTACAAACACCGCATCGAAAGGTCGCGGTACGTGAAAGGCGAAATCCAGCGGCACCAGATCAAGCGCCAGCACAAAAAGCAGCAGACCGCCCAACTTCACTGGCGAAAGTTGCCCCTGATTCCAGCGCCAGAGCGCGATCAAAGCGAGGATAACCCCAATAACCGCCGGAAAACCCAGCAGCCAATCCGGTTCCATTGGGCGACGGGTCATAAAACGGATGGCGACGGTGGCAATCATCAACACGCCACCACTCAGGGTCAGCCAGCGCCACCAGCCGCGACTCAGGCGGCTGCCCTGCATCAGATAATCCACCGCCAAGCCCGACAGTAAAGCGGCTGCAATCGCCGCGAAATACCACATGCGCGGTGCCACTCGCAGAAAACGAAAGCCCGGCGCAAACTGGAATATGAGCGTATACAGCGGTGTAATACTACCCAACGAAAACAACACGGCAAACACCAGCACGCCAGTCCAAAAATAGGTTTCGCGCTTGCGCTGGTGTAGGAATGCCAGCGATAGCAGCATCCACGGCAGCAGGCCAACATAAAGCTCCCACTCCGGGAATTTCTGGGCGGTAGGCGCAATCGCGTTGATCAGAAACGGCAGCGGTAATGCCAGGTGATTGGCATTTTCCAGTGTCATGGCATCACGCACCTGATAAGGTAGGTAAGTGATGAAGGGGAACAGTTGAAAGGCCGATAATCCCAGCGCGACCGCCCCCATCAACGCCAGCAAACCGGCCTCCCCTACCAGCCAGCGCCAATTGAAAACTCCATCCCGTAGTGACCATACCAGCCAGCAGACCACATAGACAGCAATAAACCAGGCGCTGTACAACGCAAATTGCAGATTCAACAGATATAGGAATGAAAGTGAGATTCCAGCGGCAATGCTCCAGCGCCACGAACGCCGGTCAAGCGTAATCCAGACCAGGAAAAGGCACAGCGGCACCAGCATCAGCCCCTGCGCATGACTCAGGTCGCCAGTGACGTTAGAACTCAGGCGCGGCGTCAGCATCAGAGCGATGGCGCTTACCAACGCTGCCAACCGGTTCACGCGCAGCATCCCGCGAGCAAGCCCATAGCCACCCAGACCAGCCAGCCAGAAGTGCAGCGTGTTAAGGAGCGCAAATAGAAAAGGGATTGGCAGCGGCAGCAATGACAGCACGAGCTGTGGTGGATAGTAGATACGCAGCGCAGGATTGCCGATCAAAGGCAAACCACCCATCACGCTGGTCTGCCATAGGGGAATACGGCCTGTCTCACGCACGGCTTCCTGCAAATAATAGACGGACGGCCAGCGATAAGTCAGCAGGTCGGTCCCCAGTTCCGAGCGCGGCCACATAATCGCCGTAGGTTGCAGCAGATAAGGGGACATTAACCCCACCGCGACCAACAACAGCACCAACACCAGTGCGCGATCGGGATACCGAGAAAAAAGCTGTTTCATGGGTTCGCCGCCTTCTTGATCTGCCGTCACCTTATTATTGTAGTGGTTCCCGATTGATGCGAGGATAAACGAATAGTGGGAATGACCGGTCTGGGGCATAATAAAAGATGCAACGGAACGATCATCAGGAGTAATCAAATTATGGCGGCTCAAAACACGGCAATTTTTGAAGTGAAGGAATACATGGTCATCCTACGCCAGTTGGAAACCATGAATTTTCAGGGGACTGACATTCAGCTGCGGGGCATCGTGCGCTGCCTGGGTGACGAATACACACTCGATGTCTATTTTCTGGCAGAGGGTAGCAACTTCCCCGCGCCGATCATCGAGATCAACGAGAAACGGGGCTATATGTTCCAGCCGTTCAGCGACCTGCCCATCCTGGTCGATATTTTGCGCAATGAAAAACCCATTTACGCGCATTTACGCGGCGACCGCCCCGAATGGACCAGCATCACAACCACGAAGGAACCGGTTGGCGAGGGTGAAGGGTAAACCCACGGCTTTGAGCGTTTAGAGGCAGTTCTGCCAGGGGCTGCCTTTCCTCAATTCCTCTCGCTTTCCACCTTTCGATGTTAGCAGTAATTGACGAAAATTTCACATTTGTAATTTCCCAGCGCCCACCTCGCAAGCCGAGCGCAAGCAGCTAGATTATACAATTTAGAAATAATTGTAATGAGAGGTGCGAGGGTACAACCATGAGCGCATCCACTTACCAGCAGGAAATTCAGGTAAACGAACTCAACACAGGTGACACACCGCAGACGATGCAGCCTGTTAAAGGTGATGGGGATTACTATATCGAGATCATCGAAGTCGGTAATCACGCTCACAGCCAGCGGCAGCTGCTCAAAAACAAGCGGCAGATTATTGGGCGCAGCAAGAACAGCGACATTCCGTTGATTCATGATCTGGGAATCTCACGCTGGCATTTGCTGATCAGCCAGGGTTCGGACGGTGTGATCCGTGTGCTGGATTTATGCAGCCGAAATGGGACGTTCATGGAGAATCAACCCGTGAAGCCGAACCAGCCAACACCCTGGCCCATTGGCAAGCGTGTTCAAATCGGCGGCACAGCGATAATTTTGCACCAGGGTAAAGCTCAGATATAACCGTGCTCCTGATACCACATATAGGTATCGCGCAAACTGGCGAACATCTCAACTTGCGGTAACCCGAGCTGTGTCCAGGTCTTTTCGTAATCGAAAAAGATATTGCGCGCGCCCATCCGTGTCTGATCCGCATCCACCGGCAGCTTCAGCCCCAGGCGGCGTGCCAGCCCGATCAACCACACCAGCGGCGGCAGCGTAAAATCCGGCAGTGGGATAAACGGGCGGCGTACTCCCACTGTGTTTGCCACCATGCCATACCACTCGCGAAAGCTGTAGTTGGCTGTCCCCAGGATGTAACGCTCACCGGGACAACCATTTTCCGCAGCGGCCAGCTGCCAGCGGGCCACATCACGCACATCCACCACTCCCACACCGCCGGATGTCACCGGGACCAGCCAGCCCAGACGAGCGATTTCCGTGATAAAGCGCCCCGAAATCATGTTGAGGTCGCCCGGCCCCATCACCACCACCGGATTGACAATCACCACTTCCTGATGATGCTCACGCACAGCGTAGAGGGCCGCCTGTTCCGCCAGCAGCTTGCTATAGCCATAGGGAAAATGATGCGGCGGCAGGTTGAAACGAGTCTGCTCATTGGCCGGTTTGCCATCCCAACGATAACCCAGGGACGCGGCGCTGCTGGTGAACACCACGCGTTTGACACCGGCATCGCGTGCCGCGCGCAGAACCCGGCGTGTCCCTTCGATGTTGACCGCGAACATACGCGTTTGATCAGCCTGCCAGTAATCGGCGACAGCTGCCACGTGAAACACCCAGTCGCAGCTATCACAGGCCGCCCGTAAGGCAGCTTCGTCCAGCACATCGCCTAACGCCGACTCAAATTCCACGCCGCTCAGCGCATCCATACGCGAGGAAACACGATGCAGCACACGCACCTGGTGTCCCGTCTCGTGAAGCAAACGTGCCACATGCGAGCCGACAAAACCGGTCCCGCCGGTAATTAATGCTTTTGCCATTGATCTATTCCCACTTGATGGGCATCAGCCACTGCGCCCGGCCATTCGCCAGCGCAGACAGGTTTTCATGTAAGTAGCGCAGCAGGGCCGCCGGATCAGCTTTTTCCGCAAGCTGCGGCCCCAGCGGTTCGCCTTTACCTTCGACAACGGCCACTGCCGAATCATCCGGCAAGCCAGCCAGTTCACGCGCTTTGGCGATAGCAGTCCATAAATCGCCCAGTTCATCCACGAGGCCGTTCTCAAACGCCTGTTTGCCAGTCCAGACTCGTCCACCGCCGACTGTATCCACCGCTTCCGGGGTCATCTGGCGGCTGGCAGCCACGCGCCCGACAAACTGCTCGTAACTGCGTGTGATTCCGCGCCGCATCTGTTCGCGCTGGTGTTCGTTGAAGGGGGTGCTGTCGCTCAATAACGTGGCATTGGCCCCACGAGTAAACGTCATGCGATTGATTTTGAGATTACGATACAGGCC
>JAIOHN010000772.1 GCA_019912985.1 Anaerolineae bacterium
GTATTTGAGTCCGCTTTGCGCTTACACGATTATATTCATCTTCATTGTCAAAACACATCAAAAAATCGTTGAAGCCAAGAGAAACAGGTGCAATTTGGATACAATATAGTGCATTGGGTTTCTTCTGAGGATAAGTCTGGAAATATTGGTCAAGTTCGGAGCGTCGAAGATGAGTACCATAATAATTAACTACTGGGTCTCTGGAATTGTAAACAATATATGTAGTTGCAATAGATACAATAACCAGCACAATAATTAGCTGTATAAGAGCGGATTTTCCTAGGGAAAACCCTTTGCTAATTTCTTGGGTTAATTCGTTCATTAGTATGTTTCCTCCATTTTAGATTAGTGAGGTGGGGCATTATTTCTGCCCCACTCACACAATCCTTATTTAATATGGGTTACCATTTAGGATACCAATAGTAACTATTGATGTAGAAAAAATCTACAAAGGCAGAGGAATAATCTACATCGATATAGGTAGTCTGACCAAATACATATTGAACTAGTCTAATTCTGGCACGGCTACCTCCAACGAGCCATACTGACCCTATATGAGTTGAATTCCAAGGTGCCTCGGCAGGATGTACTACGCTAAAGGTTCTGCAAACATCACCATACGATCTATAATACAAATATCGGTCAAAACCTGTACCTCTATCCTCGTTATCACAGCCATTATCTTGTGCAATTATTCTGGAACTGGCAAAAGCTGTACTAAGCCACTAGCCGAAACTTATCCAACAGTCGGAGCCGGTTTGGGTGATGAAAGGTGTTCTGCTGCTGCATGACCTCATCCACAGAATCCTGCAACGCCTTCAAGGAACGGTGGAGGCGATTGGCAACCGCTAACTGCTTGAAATGCAACCAGAAGCGCTCAATGGGATTGAGAAACGGACTGTATTTGGGCAACCAGATCACCAGCAGGCGATCTTCGTACAGGCTCAAGGCAGCACGAGTCGTTTTGCTGTGGTGGTAGGAGGCATTATCCATCACCAGAATGAGCTTTTGACGGGGATATTCGGCCAGGAGCTGTTCAAGGAAGGCGACAAAGGAATCACTGTTTTTGTGAGCAGCTGTCCGATAACTCACCCGCCCGGTGTGCCAATTGTAAGCGCCAAACACATGCAAATACTGCGGACTACCGGGAGCTGGGATGAGTTTGCGCTCGCCGCGTCGCATCCAGCAGCGGCGCAGCGGGGGATGCAAGCTCACCGTTGTCTCGTCCACAAAGAAGAGTTCGGTATGGGCGATGGGGTTGAGGGGGATGTTTTTTTTAACCAGTCGGTGATCTGGGAAATGGTTTCCTGAGCAGGACGATCCTGCAAGTGGCTCAAATCATGCTTCGGCTCTTTCCAGCGATACCCTTCGCGGCTCATCAGCGCCCGAAACCGGGTATAGCTGAGCAGGATGTCTGTTGCTTCAGCCAGATACAGCCGCAGCCGATTCAGGGTCCAGATGGTAAACGGCAAGCCCAACGTGCGGGGGTCAAGTTCCAATACCCGCTCAAGTTCCTGCACGTAGGCATGGTCGGCTTTGGCAGGTCGTCCGGTTCGATGTCCATCTCGCAAGCCCGCAATGCCTTGCTCCCGCCAGCGTTTGTGCCAGGCATAGATCGTGTTGCTCGTCACCAGCACCAGCTCCGCGACCTGTTCGGGAGGCTGTCCCAGATGCAGCATCCGTATCGCAATGGCGCGTTGACGGACTTCTGGGTAAGGTGAACTATGGATGGCTTGCTCAAGCTCGGCAAGCTGTTCGCCTGTCAGGGTAAAGATGATTCGTCTGCTCATGCCACAACATTGTATCCTGTTGGCCGACTTTCGGACAATGGCTTAGCGCTTCGACACATGCAATCCTGTTTTTGTCGAACGAGTGTATCGTTCAGGTTGGTAACATGGTTTCTAAGGCAGGTCGAACATAATATCAGCTTGTTATTTCGCTGCCAAGCGTAAGTATGTCAATTCCAAACAACCTTTACGGTTCTCGGTAAACAAAGAGGGTATGTTGCGCTACTATAATAGTTGAAACTCCTGCAACTTCACCAAGGATGCCGTCTATGTCCATGTTCTTTGTGACAATTGGGATTTTGTTACTTATTCTGGTTGTTTACCTTCTCGTAAAAGAATCAACCGCTCTGTTTGCGACTCGCCAGAAGCCGGAATCGGCTACCGGTTATAAACCATCGGTACGGGCGGTCAAACCCCAGGATGAGGATTTTCAGGTTGTCCATAAAGGCAAGGGAACCATGACCACCGAGGCGGTTTACCTCAACCCGATCATCTACCGCCTGGAACACCAGTTTCCCGTTGAGGGAAAAGTGAAAGTGGAACTGATCAGCACCGACGGCAGCATTCACAAACGGGTGGTGGAAAAATCCGGCTTCGGCTCAACGACCTTCCGGGTAGAGGTAGCGAAATACTATGTTTTCCGTGTTGAACCAGAGCAGGCAGATACTGAATGGGCGGTTGTCGTCAGGAATTTCTAGTTTCAGGAGTGGCAACCTACCGACTACAACTCACCGCGTCCTTGCAGCGCCCGCGTCAGCGTGACCGAATCCACATATTCCAGATCACCGCCCACCGGCAGGCCGCGCGCCAACCGCGTCACCTTGACACCCTTGCCGGTTAGCTCACGCTGGATAAACATGGCGGTTGCATCCCCTTCA
>JAIOHN010000773.1 GCA_019912985.1 Anaerolineae bacterium
GCCTATATGAGTCCCGAACAGGCTAACGGTCTGCCACTGGATGCCCGCTCGGATGTCTATTCGTTAGGCGTGGTCCTGTTTGAATCGCTGACCGGCAAGGAGCCTTTCCAGGCTGAGACGCCGATGGCACTGCTGCTCAAGCACATCAACGAACCGATGCCGCCCGCCAGCCGCTATCGCAAGGAAGTCACCCCGGCCATCGAAGCGGTGATTCATAAAGCCACCGCCAAAAACCCTGAGGATCGCTATGCTTCTGCCGGGTTGATGGCGAAAGCGCTGAGCCAGGCGCTGCATCCAACCACACCGTATGTTAATCTCGGCACGACGACCACTTATGTGCCTCAATCGTCTACGGCAACCACCGTCGATGCCGACTCCATGCCGACCGAAACGATGCCCCGCGTGGAGGAACCATCGCCGCGCAGCAGTCGTCTGCCGCTGTTGTTTGTCGGTGGATTGGTGGTGCTGCTGCTGATTGCTGCCGCTGCGCTGGTGCTGCCGGGGGTGCTGACGCCGCCTGCGCCGACCCCAAATATTGCCGCCACGCGCGATTTTGCTGCCACACAGGTCGCCATCGCGCCGACCCCGTTCAGCGATGCGGAAGTTTTCGATGAGGGCGACTACCGCATTTCCATCCCCCGTAACCTCATCCCGCCGGATGGTTACTATGATCTGTCGGATGATACACGGCTGATCCATGTCTGGCAGGATGTCAACCTGCGCCAGTATGTGGCTGTCGAAATCCCACATGACAGCGCGCCCATCGAAAGTAACGAAGGCTTCCGCAATATGGTGGACGATTATGTCGATCACTACCTCAAGGATCGCCCTGGCCTGACACTGATTGACGAAGCGACTGCACCCGATGGCTCGATCCGGCGCAGTTACCGCATGGTCGGCCCGCAGACTCCAGAGTTCCCGCCGGGGCAGCTCGATGTCTTTTTCCCGCGCAAGGTCGCGCATTTCGCGGCGCTGCACCTGTATACCGCCGATGACACCGGTAATACCCTTGTACCACAGCTTCAGATGATCCTCGCCTCGCTGCGGATTGGGGCTGGCGCATAGCCCTCTCTCGTGGCAAACTGAGTTTCCTTTATGTTATATCTCTCCTTGTGTTAGCAATCGTATAAGAAGTTTGCTAGAACGCTTGACGTCAATGTCACCTTCTGCTATATTTTGGGCAGTTTTGTTAGCACTCTCGGCTGAGAGCGCTAAAATCCAGAATCGGAAAACTCAAAGATACCGATTAGCTAAAGAACGATGGAGGAACTATGTCCCTAAATCTGCGTCCCCTGGGTGACCGTATCGTGGTTGAACCGGCTGAGCAGGAAGAAACTTTTGCAGGTGGGCAACTGGTGCTGCCAGAAACCGCCAAAGAAAAACCGCAGCAGGGTAATGTCCTGGCTGTAGGTGCTGGCCGTCGTGATGATGATGGCAAGCGTATCGAGATGGATGTGCAGGTTGGCGATAAGGTGCTGTTCGCCAAGTATGCCGGCACAGAAATCAAGATCGACGGCAAGAAATTGCTGATTATGAAGGAAGCTGACATCCTGGGCATTGTCGAATAATTCGACCCGCTGCGCAGGATTTTTTACGCAAGCACACACCGAGAGAAAATTTGGAGGTAAACTATGCCCAAGCAAATCATATTCACAGAATCTGCTCGCGCCAGCCTGAAGCGCGGTGTCGATAAACTGGCTGATTCTGTAAGCACTACCCTCGGGCCGAAGGGCCGCAACGTCGCGCTCGACAAAAAATTCGGTGCGCCCACTGTGACGCATGACGGCGTGACTGTTGCTAAAGAGATTGAACTCGAAGACCCGTTTGAGAATATGGGTGCGCAGCTTCTGAAGGAAGCCGCGACCAAGACCAATGATATTGCCGGTGACGGCACCACCACCGCCACCGTTCTGGCGCAGGCCATCGTCAACGAAGGTCTGAAGAATGTGGCCGCTGGTGCCAACCCCATGCTGCTGAAGCGTGGTATTGAGGCGGCAACCGAAGTCATTACCCAGCATATCCTGGAACAGGCAACCCCCATCAGCACCAAAGAAGAGATCGCTCAGGTCGCCAGCGTGTCCGCACAGGACCCCGAAATTGGCAATCTGATCGCTGAAGTCATGGACAAAGTCGGCAAAGACGGCGTCGTGACTGTTGAGGAAAGCCGCGGTCTGGAATTCGAGACCGAGTATGTCGAAGGTATGCAGTTTGATCGTGGTTACATCAGCGCCTACTTCGTCACCAACACCGAAGGCATGGAAGCCGCGATTGAAGAACCCTACATCCTGATCTATGACAAGAAAGTCAGTGCTGCCCAGGACATCGTTCCCCTGCTGGAAAAAGTGGTCCAGATTGGCAAGCGTGATCTGGTGATCATCGCCGAAGATATTGATGGCGAAGCTCTGGCAACCCTGGTGCTCAATAAGCTGCGCGGTATGCTCAACGTACTGGCAGTGAAGGCCCCTGGCTTCGGTGATCGCCGCAAAGCCATGCTGCGTGACATCGCCGTTCTGACCGGTGGCACCGTCATCAGCGAAGAAACTGGCCGCAAACTGGAAACCGTGACCCTGCAGGACCTGGGCCGCGCTGCCAAAGTGGTCAGCACCAAGGATGAGACTGTGGTGATCGACGGCGCTGGCGAAGAAAGCGCCATCAAGGGCCGTATCGAGGAAATCCGTCGCGAGATCGACGCCAGCACCAGCGATTATGACCGTGAGAAACTCCAGGAACGCCTGGCGAAACTCAGCGGTGGTGTGGCTGTTATCCGTGTCGGTGCCGCGACCGAGACCGAACTCAAGGAAAAGAAACACCGCGTCGAGGACGCCCTGAGCGCGACCCGTGCAGCGGTTGAAGAAGGTATCGTTCCTGGTGGTGGTGTGACCCTCGTGAATGCCGTGGCTGCGCTGGATAATGTCAAGCTCGGCAGTGAAGACGAGAACACCGGCGTGCAGATCCTGCGCAAGGCGCTGGAAATGCCGATGCGCAAAATCACCAGCAATGCTGGCCTGGATGGCTCCGTGATTATTCAGGAAGTCCGCCGCCTGCAGAAGAGCAAGAAGAACCATCGTATCGGCTACAACGTCATGTCCAACCAATATGTGGACATGGTGGAAGCTGGTATCCCCGACCCGGCCAAAGTGACCCGTGGCGCGGTGGAGAATGCGGCCTCAATCGCCGCCATGATCCTCACCACCGAAGCCCTCATCACCGACATTCCGGAAGAGGAAAAACCAATGCCCGGTGGCGCACCGGACATGGGCGGCATGTACTAAGCCGACGATTCAATCTACGCCAATTTTCGAAGGGTCGCACGTTATCGTGCGGCCCTTCGTTCGTTTTACCGATACGAACGAAAGACTTGTTTCGCTCGCCTCGTCAACAGCTTGCATGTTGTCACTATGAGGAGAAAAGCGAAACATGACACACCTCTTTGACTCTCTCACCCTGCGCGGTGTGACTCTCCGAAACCGAATTGGTGTTTCCCCCATGTGCCAGTACAGCAGCGACGATGGCTTCGCGAACGACTGGCACATGGTGCATTTAGGCTCACGGGCAGCGGGCGGCGCGGCGTTGGTGATTGCCGAGGCGACTGCTGTGGAGGCACGAGGCCGCATTTCCCCGCGCGATCTCGGCCTCTGGACCGACGCGCATATCGAACCGCTGCTGCCCATCACCCGTTTTATCAAGAGTCAGGGTGCGGTCCCTGGCATTCAGATCGCCCATGCCGGACGCAAAGCGTCTACCGCTCGCCCCTGGGAGGGTGGTAAACCTGTCGGCAGTGAGGCGGGTGGATGGGAAAATGTTGTCGGACCCAGTGCCGTCCCGTTTGCCGAGGGGTATCACCTGCCGCATGAACTCACCGTTGAAGAAATCCAGGAGGTGCAGCGCGCCTTTCGGGACGCGGCAGTACGGGCCGATGCCGCCGGGTTTGACTGGCTGGAACTGCACGGCGCGCATGGTTATCTGATCAACAGCTTCCTCTCGCCACTGGCGAATCATCGTACCGACGATTATGGCGGCAGCTTCGACAATCGAATCCGCTTTCTGATGGAAATCACGCAGCTGGTGCGGGCGGTGTGGCCGGAGCATAAACCGCTGACCGTGCGTTTTTCCGCCACGGATTGGACAGAAGGCGGCTGGACAGTAGACGACTCGGTCGAGCTGGCGTGCCGGCTCAAGCCCGAAGGCGTTGATTTGATTGATTGCAGCTCCGGTGGGGTCGCCCCCGGCATCGCCATCCCGGCTGGCGCGAGTTATCAGGTGCCGCTGGCGGAGGCGGTGCGGCGTGGTGCAGACATCCCAACCGCAGCGGTGGGCATGATTACCGAGCCAATGCAGGCGGACGAAATTATCCGCAATGGCCGCGCCGATGTGGTGCTGCTGGCCCGCGAAATGCTGCGCGATCCCTATTGGCCGCTGCACGCCGCCGGGAAACTCAAGCAGCAGCCACCTGTGCCGCCACAGTATCTGCGCGGTTTCTAGCAGTTGCAGCCAGTCCTCCCTCATGCTATGCTGACTCACCACCACATGGAGGGAAAATTTGGACATCCTGCTTGCTGCTGGCTTCGTCGCCGCATTCACCATCTACTGGCTGCTGCAATGGCGCAGCGGCTTTTTTAGTACGCGCTATTATCTGCAACTGCTGGGGCTGCTGCTGCTGGTGCTGATCGGCACGCTGCTGCTGGTGCAGTTATGGATTCCGGCGCTGCCGCTGGCGCTGATTGTGCTGGTGCTGACCGGTTATCACGCAGGATTGTTCGGTTTTAAGCTGCTGTTTGATGCAGACAACAAATATCGCAAGGCACATCGGCCCAACCGGGCGCTGGTGCAGTACCCTGTGCCGCATCAGCGCCTGACGATTACCACTGCGGATGGGGTGAAACTGAGCGCGCTGCATCTGCCCCATGAAACCGCCGACAGGGCTGTGATTGTCTGTCACGGGGCCGGGCGCAGCAAGAACACGATGGGCATCATGCAGACCTGCACCATCCTGGCGACACGTTATGCGGTGTTCCCCTTCGATTTTCGCGGTCATATGGAAAGCGGCGGCCTGTATCACGCCGATAATTCGACCGAGCAGGATCTGAACGCTGTCATCGACTATGTGCGCGGCCTGGGCTACGAGCGGATTGCCGTGTTTGGTTGGTCCGTAGGGGCTTCCACCGCGCTGTTAGCTGCCGCCAATGGCAGCCCAATCGCGGCTATCGTCGCCGCTGCGCCGCCCCCGGTCAGTCTGGAGCGTTATCATCTATTTGAAACACTACGCCGCTATCCCTTCCTGCGCATTCCCGGCACAGCCTCGGCAGCGGTATCGCGCTATATGCGGGTATCGCCCCGGCTGCCGCTGATGAATACGCTGGATTATGCTGATCGTGTGCCGCCAATTCCGATTTTTATGGCTTACAATGATTTTGATACGACGCTCAAAATCTCTGTGGAGGCATTCGAGCGCTTGCTGGAACATCTGCCGCCCTCAACGGAAGCGATGCATCTGCCGGGGTCGGGTCATGTTTTTGACTGGCCGAACACATTCTTTTTCTGGCAGCGAATGATGGACTGGCTGGAAGCGAATTTTTGAACTAGAGCAATCGTTGACTCGTAGCGCATCATGTCAGCTTCTAGACCACGACGAGGCAAAGATGGATGATCACTACTATATCTCCGGCGCAGAGCCTTTTTTCTACCCTGGCGGACGGGTTGGCTGTCTGGTGACGCACGGGCTGGCGTCCTCGCCCGGTGAGGTCAGATGGTTGGGGCAGCATCTGGCGCAGCAGGGATTTACGGTCTACGGGCCGCGACTGGCCGGACACGGCACTGATTATCATGATCTGGCGCATATTCACTGGCATGACTGGTATGGTACCGTGCTGGATGGTTATCAACTGCTGCGGGCGCAGTGCGATCATGTGTTTTTGATCGGCCATTCAACAGGCGGCACGCTGTCGATGCTGGCCGGTGTTCATTTGCCTGTGGCGGGTGTCGCGACGCTGGCGGGGCCGGTTTATTTTGGTGGCTGGCAGCCGGTAGTTGGTAAATGGCTGCGTTATGTGCATCCCTATCTCCATTTGCCGGATGATGGCCCGCTGCCAGAACGTGTCCGTGCTGAACAACGCCGCCGGGGCGAGCCGGAACGAGGCCGCTTTCGTTATGATCGCTGGGCGACCAACGGCCCGGTGCAGCTTTATGAACTGGCGAAGGTCACTCGTCCGCAACTGCCGTTGTTGAAAGCGCCTTTGCTCGCGATATACTCACAGGCCGACACGGTGATTGAC
>JAIOHN010000774.1 GCA_019912985.1 Anaerolineae bacterium
GAATCCACTGTTCGGGCGTCGTCTCGGCAATGGGGACGAGTTCACAGTGCAGCCCGGCGCTGTTGACCAGCACCTGCGGCGGGCCGTAGCGCTCGATCACGGCGGTTTTGAGCGCTTCGACCTGCTCGATATTGGCGACATCACAGGGGAAGGCGGCGGCATCGCCACCGTTTTCGGTGATGGCCTGCTGCACGCGGTCGAGCTTGGCGGCGGTGCGTCCGACCAGGGCGACGCGGACCCCGTGCGCGGCCAGTCCATAAGCGACGGCTTCGCCGACGCCGCTTCCTGCACCGGTCACGACTGCGACCAGTCCTTGAGGGATGTTAGGTTCAGTCACTACGGCCTTTCCTTTCGAGTGTGGTGGTCAGTTGGCCGCCAGCATAGGGCAGGTTTTCGATGCGCACGCTGTCCCAGCCCTGCGGCCAGTGGGGATTAAAGCGCGGGATGCCATTAATCCAGGTCAGGCCGAGCAAGCCTTCCAGCAGCGCCCAGATGAAAGTGGGCGCGACCCAGGGTGAGAGATGCATCCCCAGGTTGACGCCGGTATCGCCATCGAAATATTCGGCAAACTCGCCCTGGTGGGTGTTGGTTTCATCACTGGATTCGGCGACGACCGGCTGCGCGACTCGCTCCAGCGCATCGAGCGCGCGGTCGGGGTGGGTGGCGGCGACTGCTGTCGCATACCACAGCGTGAGATTGGGCCAACTGCCGCCGACCAATCCAAAGCCGCGCTGCGGGTCATAGTCAGGGTCACTGTTGGGAACGGTGCGCAGACCGCGCGCGTTCCAGAAATCAGGGTGTGACAGGCGTTCAAGCACCTTCCGGCGCTGGCGGGCACTGGCCGAGCCGAATAATACCGGGAAGATATTGTCGCCAGTCAACTGCGGGTTGACCTCGCCATTGACCCGGTTGAGCGCGAAATGATCGCCCAGCCACAGGTGACGGTCCATAGCAGCAGCGATGCGTTCCACCCCCGTGCGGTAGCGTTCGTCACCCGTAAAGTGGGCCGCCACGCGCAGTGCCATCACCGCCAGGGCGTTCATCTCTGTGACCTGCCCGGCGATGACCGTATCGGCGATGATGTTGCGCCAGCTTGAGATGCCATGGACATCGGTGCCGTTGGGGATGGTGTTGAGCAGGCTGTCATCATCCATCTGACTGAGGAGGTAATCGCTGGCGGCGCGCAGGGATGGCTCGAACTCGCGCTTGAAGGCCGCGTCCTGGAATTGCTGCCAGTGATGCCAGATAGCCCAGATATAGAGCGGCGTGTTATCGGCCATGTTGAGGCCGTAATCGTCCTCCACGCCAGATTCCATATCCACGTATTCGATGATTTTGCCGCTGGGCTGCTGGCGGTCACGGAAAACACGCAAGCTCTCCGGCACGAACCAGGGCGCGACATAATCAATGCCGACGCCCATCCAGGCGGTATCACGCCCGACGACGATGGTATAACGATGAGGGGCGTTGCTCATGCCCCAACCGAGGGTGTAGTAGCGCATACAGCGGGCGATACTATCCTTGGCGAAAAGAAATGCCTGGTTGATCGTTTCGCTAGGTGTTTCCAGCACGCAGGTGTTGCGTAATGCGGTCAGCGAGGCGGCAGTCATTTAAAAAAACTCACTTTTCAAAAACAGACAAATCCCATGAATCATGCCATTGTAACACCAACCGCTCGTCATCGAACTGGCAGGGCAGCCAGACATAGCGCGAGTCGCGCAGATCGGCGGGTTTCCAGCGGTCGGCCATGAAGATGAAGGCATCGGCTTTGCCGGGCAGCGGCAGCACAAAGGTGCTCTGGGCCTGGAAAGTGGTCTCGGCCCCATCACCGACACAGGGATTGCCCTGGACGGTCCAGGGGCCAGTGACCGCTGGGGCGGTGGCACATTCAGCCGGGTTTGGGTCCCAGCCAGTGCAGCCAGAGGACAGCAAATAGTAACGGTCGCCGCGCTTGAAAATCGCCGGAGCCTCGCGTGATTGGTCGATGAAGTGGCGGCTGGCGCTGCCAATGGTATCCAGATAATCGTCACGCAGGCGGGCGATCCACAGTGTTTTATTCCATTCGGACGCGAACAGGATGTAGGCTGCGCCGTCGGTATCCTGGTAGACGGTGAAATCGCGGCTGTCGCTATCCGCCGGACGAACGGTGCCGCGAAAGGTGAAGGGGCCGGTGGGGGAGTCGCTGGTGGCGACGCCACAGCGGGCATAGGCATAGTCACGGTGGTCGGCATGGAACCACATGACATACTGACCGGTGGCCGGGCAGTGCAGCACTTTGGGCCGCTCCTGCACCGGGATGTCCTCCTGCGCGTTAATCTGCTCGGCGCGGAGGACAACCCCTTCATGCTTCCAGTGATAGAGATCGGCGGAGGTGTAGCAGGAAAAGCCGATGGGCGCTTTTAACTGGTGGCCGACCATCTCGCTGCTGACCGTGGGTGCATCCTTGTTCTCGCCATACCAGTAGTAGACACCCTCCTCATAGAGGATGCCGCCACCGTGGGCTTGAATCGGCTGGCCGGCCTGGTCATGCCAGATGTCACCAGGCCGGAATGTGGGATTGGGCATGTTTCGATTCCTTGCCGTGTGTTTATCCAAGACGGCCCTATTATAGCGGAGTTTCCCCCGTCACAGGCGATGTTATAATGGAATATTACACCCAAAAAACCTGCCCATAAGCTGATTTCTGGGAGGCCAGTCATGCATGTGTTGATGATCGAAGACCACGAAAATGATTATCTGCTGCTACGCCGATGTGCCGAGCGGATTGATGGCGTGAGGCTGGCATGGTGTAGTACGCTGGCCCAGGGCATGGATTATCTTGATACCCAGGCGGTGGATGTGGTGCTGCTGGATATGACACTGTCGGATGCGCATGGCCTGCCGATGCTGGACCGGCTGTATACGCAACATCCTGCTTTGCCGGTGATTGTCCTGAGCATCAGCGAAGATGATGAGCTTGCCCTACGGGCGGTCCAGCACCGGGCGCAGGATTACCTGGTGAAGGGGCATTTTAACGAAGAAATTCTCAAGCGGGCGCTGCGTTATGCGGTGGAGCGCAAACGGATCGAGCATGCGCTGGATACCGAGCGCAGGCTGGTGCGGACATTGATCGACAGTGTGCCGGATTACATCTTCGTCAAAGACACGCAGAGCCGTTTTGTGGTGGCGAACAAGGCAATGCTGGATGCGGGCAGCATGTCCACAATGGACGAAATTGTCGGGAAGACGGATTTTGACTTTCATCCTACTGAGATCGCACAGAAATTTTACGATAAAGAACAGCAGCTTCTGGCAACGGGAGAGAAGTTTATCAACGAGGAAGAAGTCGCGTTTGATTTCCAAACCGGCGATAAGCTCTGGTTCCTGACGACCAAAATGCCGCTGCGCGATGTGCAGGGGAACATCACTGGTTTGATTGGGGTCAGCCGCAATATTACCCAGCGCAAACAGTTTGAGGAAAAGCTGCAAGAGGAGCGGGCGCTGCTGCGGACGTTGATTGACAGCTCGCCCGATTATATCTTCATCAAAGACACCCAGGGCCGCTATGTCATCAACAATATCGCCCATGCGCGGTCAGTCAATGCAACACCGAAAGATCTGATAGGGAAAACGGTGTTGGATGTGCTTCCATCTAACATCGCTGCACAGGTTCACGTAGATGATGAACATGTGCTGAAGTCTGGCAAGCCGCTTATCAACCTGGAGCGGGTGACATTGAATGAGGACGGCGCAACCAGAATGATGCTGGTGACTAAAATTCCGCTGCACGACGAGAACGGACAGGTGACAGGGCTGGTCGGCATCAGCCGGGATATTACTGATCGGAAACAGCTTGATGCGCGTACCCTGGAACTGGCGGCGGAACGCGAGCGTATCCTAGTGTTGCAGCGGCTTATCAGCGATTTGTCGCATGATCTGCGCACGCCGCTGACCATCATCAATAATAGCCTGTATCTGCTGCACAAAATCCCCGATCCGCAGAAACAGCAGCCCCACTTGGAACGGATGGAGGCGCAGGTGCTGCGGCTGGATAAACTGCTGGGCGAACTGCTGCAAATGGCGCAGCTTGACCAGCAGGGCACCGATCTTGAGCTTGACCAGGCGGAACTCAACAGCCTGA
>JAIOHN010000775.1 GCA_019912985.1 Anaerolineae bacterium
AAGGACGACCGCCTTCAATCAGAAAGCTGTCGGACATGCGGATGTACTGTGATACGCGGCTCGCCTGAATCGTCTCGCCGCTTTCGCTGACCGAGGCTGAACGGGTGAAATTGCGCTCCATCATCGGATAGACACCGCTGGCTGCGATCAATGACAGGCCATCACCCTGCACGGTTTTATCCAGCACATACCAACCATCTTCCGGCAGCGTGAAATCGAGCGGCTCGCCGTTCACATCCAGCACAGCACTGGCTAATGGCTCCAATGTGGTGCCGTCAAGAATGGTGACTTCAACCGGGTTCTCATTGATGGCATAGGTCTCTGTGACCGGGGGCGGAACATCCAGTCCTTCCAGTTCCGCCGTAAGCTGCTCGCGCTGGTTGGGTGTGAGCGCATCCCCTTCCAGCTTGCGCTGAATTTCAGGGATACGGGATTCAATTGCCAGCCGTGCTTCGGCAGCACCGCGCAGGATGTTGACCGGGTTGTCGGTGAAACTAAAGATCTGTGCCAGCTCAGCGTCGTCTTCTCCATATTCGGAGGCCACATTTACACTGATTGCTTCCCCTGCCTGACCGATAAAAGCGATCTGTGGGGCAGCGGTCTGCGTCACGGAGCCAGAGACAATTTCTTCAGTGCCTGCTGCCATATAGGAAGGCGATGCTGGCACCAACTGATTGATCAGCGGCGGCAAAACGACGGTCAACACGGCAATGATTGCCAGCACCGTCACCATCGTGCGCGACGCACGCGCCCAGGCCGCGAGTAACCACCCCACCAGGAAGGCGATCAGCACCGCCAGCAGCGCGATACGCCACTCCGCTTCTGGATTAAAGCGCCCGATCAAAAACTGGCGCAAATTGAAAATCACGACAAACCAGTTCGCCCAGGTGACCGCCCAGGTCAGGAATGCCGTAATCACACTGACCACAACCACGATCCCGGCAATGGTCAAAATCGTATCAGTGACAGAGCCAAAGAGGTTTTCTTTTACCCAGGCCAGGGGACCCACCGCCAGCAGCGGCGGTGCCTTGGTTTCCGGTTCTTCAAAATAAACAGCGTTACCTTGTTTTCCAGGGATCGATGTCATAAAGGCCCTCTTAGCGCGTCACCAGTTGGAACCGGCTATTCACCCAGTTCATCACTGCTGAGATGGTAAGGCTCATCACCAGATAAATGCCCATAATCAGGGTAATGCCTGTCACGGACTGCCCCGACTGGTTCATAATAGTGGTACTGGTCGTAAAGGTATCGGCATAAGCAATCGCGATCGCCAGACTGGAGTTCTTCGCCAGATTCAAATACTGGTTGCCCAGTGGGGGAATAATCACGCGCAGCGCCTGCGGCAGCACCACGACGGAAAGCGTCTGGCTTTGCGTCAGGCCAATGGCCCGCGCCGCCTCAATCTGGCCGAAGGAAACAGCCTGGATACCGGCACGCACAATTTCCGCGATAAAAGCCGAGGTGTAAATCACCAATCCCAGTAACAGCGCCAGGTATTCTGGCGAGATTTCTGTGCCAACCGTAAAGCGCCCCAGGCGATTCTGCTCCGGCAGTTGGACGAGGATAGGTGCCTGGCTATAAAGCAGACGGTCCTCCGGTGTGAGCAAATCCCCTTCAATCGCGTCGTTCAGCGGCATGTAGGTCACCATGCCCTCTTGCTCCACCGGCACCGAGGAGGGCAGTGGTTCCAAACCCACAAAAATCCAACCGATGACGGCCAGCACCACAATCGCCAGCACCGCATACAGGGTACGGGGAATGGCACGTCCTGTTGTTTCCGTAATGCGTCCGGCATAAATCCAGATGGCACCTGCAACGATCACGCCAAGCGTAATAAACGCCAGCCATTCAGTCACACGGCCAGTCGCCGAGATTTGCGGGAACACCGCTCCACGAATGCTAAGGTAAATCGCCGGGTATAACTCAATGCGAAAGGCTGAGTTGGGGGCAATGCCAAAATAAAACAGCAGGCCACCGATTGCCTGCCCGATTGTCGCTCCCAGAGCCATGGGACGTAACTGGGTTGTGACAACGAACGAGAGCGCGATCAACGCCGCGCTGACGCCCGCATAAAGCAGGAACGACGCGCTGCCCAGATCACCGCTGCCGTAAGCACCAGCCCAACCAGCCTGCGTGTGATACAGATAAAAGGCGGCTTCGATGACCACCGCAGCGGCAAAACCGCCGGTAATAATTCCAATGCGTCGTGGCGAGTCCGACGATAAATGGCGCACCGAGCGCATCATCACGAAGTACAGCACAATATAAATGACCAGCCGAATCGAAATGAAAAACACGCCCTCATTGGGCAGTGTCAGTGCTTCCCGTGGCTGGGGCAAGCTGAACATGACGATGTAGTACCACACAAATAACTGCACCAGCAGCGGCGTGTTGCGCAAAATCTCAACATAGACACGTGAGATGGTGCGAATCAACCAGTTGGTGCTGAGCAGGAAGATGCCGAATAAAATCCCCAGCACGGTCGCCAGTACGAGGCCCACCAGGACGATGCGCAGCGTGTTGATAATACCCACGGTAAAGGCATCACCATAAGACGAATCTGGGTTATACCAATCCGGGCTTTCGCTAATATCAAATCCAGCGCGATTTTCCAGGAAAGCGTAATTGGGTGCCAGTCCGCGCGCGCGCATTTCCCCTGACGCGACATTTGCCATCTCGGAAAAAACGGCGATAACGATAATGACAAATAAAACCTGCCCGACTACTTGCAAAACGCGGATATCGCGAAGAAACTCGGGGATGAAACTTCTCTGGGGCGACTTGCTCGCTGCCATAAACTGAACTCCGACCTAAAAACCGTAGGGGCGCATAAATGCACCCCTACAAGTTATTACTTCACCGGTTTAACGGAACGGTGGTGCGTAGACCAGGCCACCATCTGTCCACAGGGCATTGATGCCGCGTGCCAGACTGAAGGGGGCCACACCCAGATTGCGATCATAGACTTCGCCATAGTTACCCACCTGACGGATCACATCCACCATGAACTGGTTGTTGATACCCAGGTAGGAACCAGCAGGATTATCACCAACACCCAACAGCCGTTGGATTTCGGGATCTTCTGTGCTCATGAAGTCATCAATATTCTCGCTGGTGATGCCTTCTTCTTCGGCGATGATCATGCCGTAGACGGTCCAGCGGATGATGTCAGCAAACTGCGGGTCACTTTGTGGTGACAGCGGGCCGAGCGGCTCTTTACTGAAGGTCTCATCCAGAATCATGAATTCAGCAGGATTATCCGCTGTCGCATGGAAGGCAAGGATACCACTCTTGTCAGTGGTCCAGGCGTCGCAGCGACCATTCAGGAAGCCTTCCCAGGTGCTGTTGGCGTCGGGGAATGTCGGCAGGTCAATATCGAGGTCACGCTGGGAGATCGCATCGGCGATGTTCAGCTCAGTGGTTGTACCCTGCTGCACGCAGATTGAACCGCCATCCAGCTCTTCGATGGTTGAAACACCCAGTTCCACACGGGTGCCGATACCCTGGCCGTCATAGAAAGTGGTCGGCCCGAAGGTCACGCCCCACAGTGTATCACGGCTGAGAGTCCAGGTGGTGTTACGGCTCATCATGTCGATTTCGCCACTCTGGATGACTGCCTGACGATCAGCAGCTACCACAGGACGGAACTGCACGGCATTGGCATCACCCAAAACAGCAGCGGCCACCGCACGGCAGAAGTCAACATCGAAACCTTCATATTCGCCGGCTTCATTGACAATACCAAAACCGGCCACGGCGCTGTTTACACCACAAATAAGTTCACCACGATCCATAACTTGCTGAGTGATCGGGCCAACCACCACATCATCCTGGGCAGACACGAGGCTGACAGCCCCTAATGTCAACACCAGGGCGAGAATCAAAACGAACCCGATTGAACGTTTGATCATACTAAATTCTCCTCTGTATTGCTTAATAAAATGAGAAACATATGCTCATTCGGCTGAGCGCACCAACACGCTACTCAAGTTGGTATCATTTGGGTCTATGCAGTCTACCGTATGGCAGGTTTTCTGTCAAAAACTTACAGATAGATAATATTAACACTGGTGCTTAGGAGATGGTGCGATGTGAGTCTACGAAATCAAAGGGGTATTCTTGGTACATATCAACAAAAGAACACATGACTTTATATTAAGTCACATGCTCTTTGTTGAAAACTTCTCAAATTAGCGCCAGGGTGGCACATTTAATGAGCCGCCGTCTTGCCAGAGGGCATTCAAACCACGGCTGATGGGGAGCGCGCTGTCGGGTCCCAGGTGGCGATTATAAATTTCACCATAGTTGCCCACCTGCTGAATGACAGGGGCCATAAAGTTATTTGGCAACCCCAACTGACTGCCGAGGCCAAAGGTCGCATCAATCAGACGAGCAGTTTCCTCGCCCACGCGCGCCAGATAAGCGTCATCGCTTTCACCTTCGATGCGCATAAGATCGCCAATGTTCTCGCTGGTGATGCCCAGCTCTTCTGCCCGGATCAGGCCGAGCAGCGTCCAATCCACAATCGAGGTCCACTGCTTATCCCCATAGCGATAGATTGGTCTCAGGCTGGTACGGGTGAACGGCTCATCCCACACCACAAAGTCCGCAGGCACATCCGTACTTTGCCGCCGCAGTTCCAGCAGAGAGCGGTCGAGGGTTTGCGCATCACAGCGACCCGTCATAAATGACTCTTGCAGATCATCACCGCTATCGAAGGTCAACAGCTCAAAGGTTACCCCTCTTCGCTGCATCTCGTCGCGGATGGCGGTTTCCGCCGGGGTATTCGCCAGCGTGCAAACTGTCTCGCCTTCCAGGTCTTCCCAGGTTTCGATGCTGCTGTCGCTGCGCACCATAATCGACTGACCGTCGTAAAAAATGGTTGGGCCAAAATCCAATGGTGTGTTGGCATCTTCGGAAAAGACCTGGGAAAGGCCATGCAAAAACATCACATCCAGCTCACCATCGAGCAGGGCATCCATCGGCGCGTCATCCGGCAGCAGCTGGTAATCCAGCGCGACTGGATCGGCAAACACGGCAGTGGCAATCGCGGTGCAGAAATCGGCAAAAATACCGGTGATCGCGCCTGTGTTGGGGTTTAAGAAGCCAAAACCAAACAGGTCTTCATTAATGCCGCAGCTCAGCAGACCGCGATCCTGCACGGCTTTCAAGGTCGGCCCCGGTTCGACTGCGCCGGTTGGCTCCTCAGTAGTGTCCTGGGCCAGCGCCACAGATACCGCTAAAAAGGCCATACATAAGATGATCAATAACAGCTTATGCCTCATAAATTTCGCTCGTTCTCCTGGCGGAATATATTGAGTGTTGACCAGCAGGTCGTGCATCTCACCGAACACAGCCATTCACCGGTCACGGTGTATTCAAACATATCACCCTTGCCTGAGACTAACTGCCACCCGTGAGATCTGCTTATGTACTATACTCGTCAACGCAAGTGCTTACAACTCGTCCAGATCGAAATCCACTTCAAAGAAGCGCTCCCAGGGCAAACGAATATGACTGACCTGCCATTTCTCAGCAAAAGCGGGAAGCTGTGACAGGCGTTCACGCAAGCCTGTCTCGATAAAGGCTTTGACATCCGCGCGATTCTCTGCGGTTACCTCGCCGAACTGCTGCTGCGCGGCGGTGCGGACATGATACTGGTAGCCCCAGTCCTCCAGAAAATGATGCAGCAGGAAACGCTGCTTCGCCTCGCGCTGGGCGTCGTTTTCGGCATGGAGGGCCGCCACACCCTGCGCCAGCGCCACCCCGATGGTGTTCCCGGCAGTGTTCCAGGCTCCATAAGCCGCCAACTGCGTCAAATCCACATGCTCACACAGTTGATCCACCAGCACCGGGTCCGCACCATTGGGATAGGCGACATCGGTCACGATCACCTGCCTGCCCGCCTCCACCCACTGCTGAATTTGCTTGACGAAAATCGCCAGCACCGGCAACCGGTGCTGATATTCAGCGGCTACGGCGTCACCATGTGGCGGGGATTTTTGCGGAAACTGACGCGACGGCGTGTTCACGGCGATAATCAAATCTGCATCTTCCGCCGCCGATACCAACACGCCACCGACTGCCCGCACCTGTCGCTCCAATGTCAGCCGCAGCGGGCCATCTTCAAATGGCGCGACCAGTTCTTCGTCGCCGGGGATGGCATAATGCGCATAAAATTTCGGCTGTTGTTGAAAATGTGTGTTGATGGCCCGCGCCAGCAGTGCCGACCCGACCTCATCCGCACCGGGATAGAGCAGCAGGCGCTCCAGGTCAAGCCGGTTGACCCACTCTGTCAGCCAGGCTTTCTCGCGCGAGCCAAAACCGTACTCGCTGGTATCGTCGGAGCTGATCACGAGCAGGTCAAAAACATCCTCGACGGCCATTTGCAGCACCAGCAGATTGATGATGTGATTACGCAGGCGGTGGCTGATGAAATCGCGCAGAATATCCGGCGGAATCTGTGCGCGGCGCACTTCAAGCTCCCCGCTAACCTCCTGCCCCTGTCCCTGCTGATCAAAATACTGCGAATACTCGTAAATCAGACTGCCATAATCCGACCAGTATAAGGGTTCCTCGAAATTGTTATTGGAATAAGAAATGCGCTGGATCACGTTAAAGCCATAAATGCTCAGCGCAGGATTGCTGGCTTTGATCTCATGCAGCACTTCAAGCGTCTGGGCGACTGCCAGCGCCGGCGTATCCGCTGTGCGTGAAGCGATCAGCCCACCATGACCCAATGTTTCAATCGAGACGATCAATCTATCCAGCGTCGGCGCAACGTCACGCAGCCAGGTTTGCAATGCGCTGGTGCTGGCGGGTTGGCGAATCGCGCTCAGGGCAGACGGTGGCGGTTGTACCAGCTCAACCCCAGCAATGGCGGCGATCATCGCCGGGTAGCGGGTGTTGACCGGACGCTCATCCAACGGGATTAATCCAATACGCACGAATAATCTCCTTTACAGACTCAACTGCCGCCCGACTCTATCCAGCCCATCACGCCACGTAAAGGCCGCCTGCAATACCGCATAAGTCCATCCACCCGGCTCAACCAATCCGTCAGTTGCATCCCATATTCGAATATGCTAAATTGTACTCATGCAGCCACTGTGAATAAACTTTCTCAAGAAGCATTCTATTCCACCTGAACACCTCGTTATCGAATGCCACTTTGCCAATAAGGCCCTTACTTCATTTCTTTAATTTTGTTGCTGGGGATAATTAGAGAAAAGTAGGCGACTGATGATCTCTCTCAAACACTGGAGTCTGCTTCAACACCCGGATACCACGAATCCCCTGTTCCGGCGTACCGTTCAGGTCAGCTTCTCGGGAACATGGAAGCAAATCAAAAATGCAATTCCCAGGCCATGGTGGTGGCTGGTTGTTCTCATCCTGCTGCTGATCAACCCGGTGTATGTCCTGCTGGCGGTCGTCGTGATTCCCCTCGGCCTGTTAATCCTGTTCGTGATGTCGCCGTTATTCATGCCGCTGCTGGTGACCATCGCCGCAGTCTACTGGACGGCCAGCATCAGCGGCGCACTGGTCTATCTGCAGACCCAGCGTACCTACGACATCCTTTACCTCTCGCTCGATGGTTTTCGCAATCTCAGTTGGATGATCGCCAGCGGCTGCATTCATCGCGACGGCCTGTTTGACACGCTGCACATTGGCCTGCGGATTGCTGCCGGACTGGGTGTGGTCGCTATTGTCATGCTCATCGGCCTGATGCTGCTGATTCCGGATACCGATACCGCGATGGCGCTGCGCACGTTGATGGAGATGATCACGCTGCTGATTGCGTTTTATGTCCATCATGTGCAAACTGTGGGGCTTAGCCTGATGTCCGGCGTTTATGTCTCAACATTTGCCACCAGTCAGCTTGAGGCGCGGGTGTTGGCTGGTGGTTTGTTTCTGGGGCTGCAAGTCGGCAGTTACGGGCTATTTGTCGCGCTGGTTACCCTGCTTGCCCCGCTGGACATCGCGTTGCAAACGTGGAGCCCTTTGGTTTATGTCCTGATGCCGGTGTTCTATCTGGGGATGTTTACCGGCATCCGTGAGCTGATGGTCACTTTCTTGTGGCAGGCGCTTACGGCTCGCCAGGCCGATTCCCGCAAGCCGCTGCTCACATGATTGAATTCTACTGGATAGGTTGTCTCAGCCTGAATACGCCGCTGAACTCAGATAACTGCGGGCAAACTGTTCCGCTTCTTCGAGCGTGGTGAAGAAGTGGGTTTCGTGACTGTTGCGAATGGTGCCGAGCAAGGCCGCGATCCGGCTTTGCTGTGTGACACGGATATTATTGGTCGCCACTGCTGCGATGCGAACATTGGGTGTCTCTGAGGCACGGGCGAAGATCCGGCGTGCTTCAGCCGAAATCGTGGTCGCTTTCAGCGCGTCCACCAGCACGACGATCGGTTGATGACTTGAACGCGAACAGTTATATAATGCTTCAGACCACAGCCGGGCATCGTCACTGTTTACCACACCCACTTCGCGCGCGAAGAAGATCCCGTTTTCAAAATGCATGTCAGCAATGGGCATAATTCGCAATCCCGAAACTTAATTTCGTAAAAGATGTTATAACTTATAGCATGTTTTGTGTTACCGAGCTAGTTACTTAAAGAAACTTTAACGCTAGATGAATGGTTTATAAGCTGTCTTGATTCTTGGAACTTTCTCAAAGCGACTGTCGTCTTACAGTCAGAACCTTTTAGCATAGGAGAGGAAGCAAACATGAACCTGAAGAAACTGCTTGTGATTGTCAGTGTGGCGGCATTAAGTGTGTTCCTGGTGGGCGCAACTGTGGCCCAGGATAATCCCGTACCCAACCAGCGCACGATTACCGTAGACGGTTATGGTGAGGCGTCGGGATCACCTGATATTGCCTACGTACAACTTGGCGTGCAGGCGACGGGCGAAGATGTGGTCAGCACATTTGATGATGTAAATACGACCATGCAAAACGTACTCCAGGCCCTGCGTGATGCCGGGATTGCAGATGAAGACATGCAAACCACTGGCCTGTTCATTTACCAGGAATCATCGGGCATGAGCGTGGATAGCGGGCGGGACAACACGATCTCCTACCGCGCAGGCAACAACGTGAATGTGACCATCCGTGACATCAGCCAGGTTGGCGAAATCATCAGCGTCGGTGTGGGAGCAGGCGCGAACAACCTCAACAGCCTGAACTTCGGCATCGATGACACCACCAGCCTGGAACAAAATGCCCGTGCCGCCGCTGTCGATGATGCGCGTGCGCGTGCTGCGGAACTGGCTGAACTGATGGGTGTCAACCTGGGTGACCCGCTGAGCATCGTTGAGGGCAGTGGAGACAGCGGCCCGGTAACCCCCATCATGCGCGCTGCCAGCTTCGCCGCCGATAGTGTCCCGGTGCAGGGAGGCCAGCTCACGGTCTCTGTGCAGGTACACATCACCTTCGCCATCAACTAAGTACGAATCTACTGCTCACGATCCGGCCTAAAGCCGGATCGTGATTTCCCCTCTCAGCTCCCCAATATTAGACATAGCTAATATCCCCTTAAGAAGTCGGTGATTTTTCGTTGCCATACTGTGCCTTTTTTCACATAATAACAACATATGTGGATAGAGGTAGGAGCGCAGGCATGAAGCAAAAGATCATCGTCATCGGCAGCGGATTCGGCGGCCTGGGGGCGGCCATCCGGCTGGCGGCTGCCGGGCATGATGTCGAGTTATTTGAAAAGCGCGATAAATTAGGCGGGCGCGCTTACGTTTATGAGATCAACGGCTTCAAGTTCGATGGCGGCCCTACGGTGATCACCGCGCCGTTTATGTTTGATGATTTATGGGCCGTGGCAGGCCGCAAGCGCGAAGATTACTTTGAAATGGTCCCCTGCGATCCGTTCTATCGCATCTTCGACTGGAACAAGCGCGCCTTTGATTACAACGATGACGCGGCGTTTATCCTCAGCCAGATTGAACAATGGAACCCGGCGGACAAAGATGGTTATCAGCGCTTTATGGGGACGACCAAAGCGATTTTCCAGAAGGGCTTTGTGGAGCTGGCGGACAAACCTTTCCTGAGCATCATGGATATGCTGAAAGTTGCACCAGATCTGATCAAGATGCAGTCCTATCTCAGCGTTTACAAATATGTCTCCCAATTCATTCAGGACGATTTTCTGCGACGCTGCTTCTCCTTCCATCCGCTGCTGATCGGCGGCAATCCGTTTGACGCGCCTTCGATCTATGCCATGATTCACTATCTCGAACGCGCGTGGGGCATCCATTACGCCATTGGTGGCACGGGCGCGGTGGTGAATGCCATGGGCAGATTGTTCGAGGAATTGGGCGGCAAGGTTCATCTCAGCACCGAAGTGGATGAGATTCTGATCGAGCAAAAACGCGCTGCGGGTATCCGCACCCGCGATGGACAGATTTATCAGGCGGACTCGGTGGTTTGTAATGCGGATGTCGGCTTTACCTACGACAAGCTCATTCGCAAGGACAACCAAAGCCTGTATGCCCGTGCCAAAATGAGTCTGATGAAATACAGCATGTCGCTGTTTGTGATCTACTTCGGCACGAAAAAGCAGTACCGCGACCACGGGCTGGCCCATCACAACATCATCCTGAGTGAGCGTTACAAGGCGCTGCTAAGCGATATTTTCAACCGAAAGGCACTCTCGCAGGATTTCTCGCTCTATCTGCACATGCCCACGCTGACCGACCCGTCAATTGCGCCGCCCGGCTGCGAAGCATTCTACGTGCTGTCGCCTGTGCCACATCTCGGCTCTGGGGTTGATTGGACGATCGCCGCGAAACCCTATCGTGACGCCATTATGCAGTTTCTGGAGGACAATTACCTACCGGATTTGCAGGCAAATATCATTGCCGAGCATTATATCGACCCGCTGCATTTCCAGGGCGAATTGAACAGCCGTATGGGGTCGGCCTTCAGTGTCCAGCCGGTGCTGACGCAATCGGCCTGGTTCCGCCCGCACAACCGCTCAGAAGATTTCGACAACCTTTACTTTGTCGGCGCGGGGACCCATCCCGGCGCGGGACTGCCGGGTGTACTGTCGTCGTCCATCATTGTGCAGGATTTGATCGGTCCCGCAGCGGAACCATCCCATCGGCAGCCCGTCGATCCTGGCCTATCGATTGCGACCGGGGATTAAGTGAGCTTAGACATCCACAATCAACTGGACGTTGAGCCGCCAGGCGAGATACAGCGCCGCCAGAAATTCCTTGATTTGCGTGGTCGTCAGATCATCATC
>JAIOHN010000079.1 GCA_019912985.1 Anaerolineae bacterium
CTCGAAAGCCGCCATCGCGACGTTGCAGCACATGGGCCTCGAGGTGGTCATGATCACCGGTGATAACGAGCGTACCGCGAATGCCATTGCGCGCCAGGTCGGCGTGGACCGTGTGCTGGCCGAGGTGCTGCCACAGGACAAGGCTTTCAACGTACAGAAGCTGCAGTTGGAAGGCAAGAAGGTGGCGATGGTCGGAGATGGCATCAATGACGCCCCAGCATTAGCCCAGGCCGATGTGGGACTGGCGATTGGGACGGGCACCGATGTGGCGATTGAAGCCTCAGACATTACGCTGATTAAGGGCAGTTTGACCGGCGTGGTCACTGCGATCCAGATCAGCCGGGCCACCATGCGTAATGTCTACCAGAATCTGGTCGGGGCGTTTATCTATAACTCCACCGGTATCCCGATTGCGCTGGGTATTCTGTATCCCTTCTTCGGCATCCTGCTGTCGCCGCTGCTGGCCGGGCTGGCGATGGCGTTCAGCAGCGTGACCGTCATCAGCAACGCCAACCGGCTCAAACGCTGGAAACCCGCACAATCCCCTGCTGCAGTAACCAGGAACAGCAGTATTGTTCCGGTCTCGGCAGATTGAATAGGCTAACAAGATGAACCACATATCTGTGATTGGGCAGGAAAGAACAGACAAAGGAGACATGAAATGACCGCTGAACATCAGATATCAACACGGGAAGGTATTCTCATCCAGGATCCGCCCATTGCGCAATTTCTGTTCACAGATACGCGCTTTGCCTGGTTCTGGCTGATTATCCGCGTGCTGCTGGGCTGGCAGTGGCTGGATTCCGGGTTAGGCAAGCTGCAGAATCCAGCCTGGATGCAGGGCGGCACTGCGCTCCAGGGATTTTGGGAGCGCGCTGTTCAAATCCCCGAAACTGGCCGTCCACCCATCGCGTTCGATTGGTATCGCAGTTTCATCCAGGGCATGTTGGAGGCTGAAGCCTACAGCTGGTTTGGACCGTTGGTGGCAGTCGGCGAGACGTTGGTGGGCATCGCCTTGATTACCGGCCTATTTGTTGGCATTGCTGCCTTCTTGGGGGCATTCATGAACTGGAACTTTGTCATGGCTGGGTCAGCCAGCAGTAATGCACTGCTTGGACTGGCAGCCCTCGTCCTGGTTCTGGCATGGAAAACTGCCGGGTGGTACGGGGTTGATCGCTGGCTGCTGCCCAGATTGGGGACTCCCTGGACAAAGCGCAAGAGTGGTCGAGTAATCGGCGAGCGACCCCTGCCATCAGTTGGTCCATCAACTGGGCACCAAGTGTCGAAACAATCGTAAGACACGTCATGCTGAAGGAGTAAGTACCATGACCCCAGATCAAATTATCGTCACCATCATCGGACTAGCGGCCATCGCCTTCATCGTCTGGTTCTTCTGGCTGGTGAAGCGTCCCGGTGTCAAAGCGGCTATCAGCAGCAGCGGCTACCAGGAAGCGATGGTGCTGGTTAAGGGGGGCTATACTCCCGACATCATCGTTGTCGAGAAAGGCAAACCGGTGCGCCTCAACTTCCTGCGCACCGAGTCGGCAGCCTGCTCGGAGATGGTGCTGTTTCCAGACTTCAACAAGAGCGCGCATCTCCCCGAAGGCGAGACCGTCCCATTGGAGCTAATGCCTGCTCAACCGGGTGAATATGAGTTCCAATGCCAGATGGGGATGCTGCGCGGCAAGCTCATTGTCGAAGATTAGCCGCAGAAGTGCCGCATGCGAGGTATACCAAATGGGAGAGAGGAACAAGCCACTATGCAGTTGTGGCATCTCACCGCAGATGCGCCACGTCACCCTCATCGTGTAAGCCCCGGTGAGCGGGTCAGGCTGGTGATCGGCACCTGGCCCGTTGAACCGGGGCAAGCCATCTGGGTGAGCTATCGGGTTGAACGGGCCGATGGCGCCCAAACCGAGGCACAGGTGGCGGCTAGTTGGCAGCACAATGAGGGGATCAACAGCTACTGGGAAATCGAATTTGGCCCCTTTCATAAAAGTGATCGTGTGACGTACCTCGTGCAGGGTCAATCTACCCGTGGGGAAGTTGTCAGTCCGCAGACCTCTTTCCAGGTCGGCCCTAAACTCTACCTGGCGCTGCTGTGGCATCAGCATCAGCCCATGTACAAAAACACGGCAAACCCGGCCCAATCAGGCAGTTATGTGCATCCGTGGGTGCGGCTGCACGCCCTTCGCGATTACTACTCAATGGCAGCACTCTCAGCCGAACATCCCGGTATCCACCTGACGATAAACCTCACCCCAGTCCTGCTCTGGCAGCTTGAGGATTACGTCGAGTACGGCGCCACCGATCAGGCGCTTGAATTGAGCCTGAAACCCGCCGAGACGCTCATTGTTGAAGAACGCGAACAACTGCTTGCCAGCTTTTTCGATGCTGACTGGCATCACCAGATCTTTCCGCACCGGCGATATAAAGAACTGTTCATCCAGCGACGTGAGGGGCACCCGTTCACGGTCCAGGATCTGCGCGATTTGCAGATGTGGTTCAATCTGGCCTGGTTCGGCAAAGAGTTCCGGGAGAGGGAGGTCAGGTTAGTGACTGGTGACACTGTTTCAGTGCGCCGCTTCGTCGAACAGGGGCAAGATTTCAGTACAAGTGACCTTAAGGCAATGGTGGTTGAGCAGTACAAAATCATGCGAGCGATCATCCCGATTCATCGTCACCTGCAAGCAAGTGGTCAGATCGAAGTTTCGACCACGCCGTTTTATCATCCCATTCTACCCCTGTTGATCGATACAGATCACGCCACCATCGACCGGCCTGGTGCGACCCACCCCGGTCGTTTCGCTCATCCCGAAGATGCCCACAACCAGGTGAAGCGTGCTGTGGAATACTACCAAAAGCGCTTTGGACAGCCTCCGAGCGGGATGTGGCCGGCGGAAGGCGCAGTCAGCCAGTCTGTGATACCGACTTTCGCCCAGCATGGCATCGGCTGGATCGCGACTGACCGGGGTGTGCTGGCGCGTTCCGGCCAGTGGGGCTACAACGCGGATGACCCGGATGTCCTGTGCCAGCCGTATCGCGCGGAAGAGAAGGGCAGTTCTGTGAGTGTGTTCTTCCGCGACACGCAGCTGTCGGATGCGGTCGGCTTTCACTACCAGGGCTACAACGATGATGAGCGCGCCGCCAGGGATTTCCTTGAGGAGATCAAGGCGCGCTTTGTTCAGCGACTTTCCGGCGACGAAGATCGTGTCCTGACGGTTGTCCTGGATGGCGAAAATGCCTGGGGGGCTTATCGCGACGATGCGCGCCCGTTCCTGCACGCACTCTACCGACACCTCGAGGCGGATGCTGAAATTCAGACCGTCACGTTCAACGAATATTTGCAGGGCAATCCTGAGCGCGGCATTGCGCCACATCCGCTGGAGACACAGCGCAAAGTCTACGATCTGTTTACAGGTTCCTGGATTGACGAGAATGGCTCCGCGCCGGGCGTGGATCTTGGCACCTGGATCGGCGAAGACGAAGAAAATCGCGGCTGGGGACTGCTAGGCCAGGCGCGAGATTTTCTGGTGCGGTCAGGGGCGACGCCGACAGATGCCTCCGCTGTCTATGAATCACTGTACATGGCTGAGGGGAGCGACTGGTTCTGGTGGTTTGGTGCGGACCAGGATTCGGGCAACGACGACGAATTCGACGACCTCTTCCGCTTGCATCTGAAGAATATCTATCGCAGCCTGGGCGTGGAGCCGCCAGTTGAGCTGGATAGAAATATTGTGCCGCACGCCGTGATCTGGACGTTTGTCGGGCAGGTGGAACAGATTCAAGCAGGCGACCGCCTGACGATCCGGACGAACTGTCCGGGCACGCTCACGTGGCAGCGGGACGGGAGCGAAGAACTTACGTCTCCGCTGTCGCCGGCGGGCGGGGTCATGGCCGGTGTTCGCCGCTATCATCTCACGCTCGAACCCGCTCCGGCGCCATCCGCTGTGCGCTTCCGCTTTCACTGCACTCACCGCGACTGCGACGGCCAGGATATCTGCTGTGAACCGCGAGATTATACCGTGCGAATCGTGTGATGTTGTGCTTTATACGCCATTTTGCCTATAGGAAGCCGCGCGTTTCGGCGCTCATCATATGCCGGACCGGGTACTATGCTGTAACTGATTGACATTCGAGTTAGCTCTAGGAAATCAGGATGAAGTTGACCAGAGAATTCGCAATCCTCCTCGAAGGAGGCAAAGCAATCGTGGCATTCAAGAAATTCGCCAGGCTGTCTCCCGAACAGAGAGCGACGAGCAAGATTCCATCCGAACTGCCCCGAAAATTGGAGAGTCTCGGCCCCACGTTCATCAAACTGGGGCAGATTCTCAGTACGAGACCGGACATGCTCCCCAGAGAGTACATACAATCACTGGCGGTCCTGCAGGAGAACGTGCCGCCGTTCTCTTTCGAGGAAGTCCGAACCATTTTCTCGCAGGAGTTCGGGAAGGATGTATCGGAATTGTATCGCTCATTCGATGAAGTTCCTGCGGCGGCAGCCTCCCTCGCTCAGGTCCATTTCGCAGTTCTGCCGGACGGAGAGGAAGTCGCGGTGAAGGTGCAGCGTCCGGATGTGCGCAAGAGGATCACCGATGATCTTGATGCCCTGGATTCTCTGCTGAGATTTGCAGCGCGGATCGCGCCCGGCATGATGAAACGATCCAACCTGAGAGCGGCTTTTGACGAGTTCAAGCGCTACACACTCCAGGAGTTGGACTTCGTAATGGAAGCGGGGACCATGGGGAAATTCACTGCAAACTTCGAGGGATGGAAGGACGTGGTCATTCCGAAGGTTTTCTGGGCGCACACGTCACCCAGAATTCTTACGATGCAGCGCGTCTCTGGAATGCGCCTAGGAGAAGCTGTGAAAGTTCTCCCGACAGACCAGAGGGAGAAGATCGTGAAGAGATTGATGGAGATAGAGATGAAGATGTTCATCTCGGACGGCTTCTTCCATGCCGACCTCCATCCGGGCAACATCTTGTTCCGTAATGATGGGAGCATAGTTCTTCTCGACTTTGGCATGTTCGGCGAACTTTCAGACGAAGAGATTGACCATTTCACGCTGTACTGGCTTGCAGTGGTTCAGCAACAGGTGAAGCGCGCCTTTTAACACTTTACTCAGATGACAACACGTCTTCCGCATGCTGGTGAAAATGCCTTCTTTGAGAAGTTCAGGTCGCTGGCGCAGAGATTCTACGCATCTAAGCTCTCCGAAATGACCATAACCCAGGTCTACTTCGAGATGATTTCCGCTGGATTCAAGTACGGCTTCGTCTTTCCGAGTCACCTGATGCTTCACGCCAAGGCCATCACGACCGCCGAGGCGCTTGCCTTCACGCTGGCGCCCGAAATCAAAGCTGAGCAGCTGACCAAGGAAGCGGTGAGGAAGGAGTTCGCAAAACGCGCCAGCGACTTGCGGAGACTCGCTTTCAGAATCGGTCAGGTTGTCCCGGAACTGCTCTTAACCGGCGAAGTCCTGCCCAACTGGGCGAGGGATACCTATGAGTCAAGCGCCAATTCGGAATTCGCTGTACTGGCGCTCTCTGACTTTATGTCCGTAATCGCACGCAGTGAAGTTGTAAACGACCCGTCGGCACTGCCGAGGATGCTTCTCAGCCCGTATGCAAGGGAAGTTCTTGCGGAGTACCACGATGAAATCGGCGTGGAGGTGATTCTGGACGAGACCTGGAAACGATACAAGGAAATCGAGCCAGACATCCCCATTCTCTCGCAGCTAGGCCCGACAATGAATCTCCGCCTGGCCGGGGCGACCCTGGCCATGTACGAAGCCATCTTATCGGCAGGGCACAGCAGCGATGAGGCCCTGTCGATGTTCAAGAGCATTTCATGGCGGGTGTATGACAAAATGGGAGACCTACCGATGATGGTTGCCCGTGCGCTCACCAGCGATCCGCATGGCAGAATGAAGCTGGCCACTCAAATATTCAGGAAGTTCCCATTCAGTTCCCCCGACTACCAGATGGTCGATGTTCCCTCAGAAAAGAACGTGGTTGGCTTCGACGTTCTAAAGTGTCCTGTGGCGGAGTTCTTCAAAAGCCATGGCAAGGAAGACCTGTGCTATGCAACTTGGTGCAAGCTTGACTTCCCCCTGGCCGAGAAGTGGGGAGGAAACCTCGAACGGACGACGACCATAGCACAAGGCGATGATCGCTGTAACTTCAGATGGAAAACTCCTCCACAAGGAAACGCCCTCGGCGAGTCTGATGAGGTGAACGAGACTCACATGAGCATGGGACAGGATGGCGCCCGACTATCGCGTCGACTGAGTTGAATGGGCCATGATGTCATGCGTTTCTGGGCAATCGCTGGATCGAGCGCCGATTGTTTACAGTGGTCTGTTTTCACTCACGCAGCAGCCGCTATGCGCCATTCTGCCTATAGATACCTACGCGACTCAGCGCTCACCATATACCAGACAATGGAGTACTCTGGAATTAGCTGAAAATCCCGCAAGCAAGGACAGGAGGCAGTGATGGTGACCAAAAAGAAAATGAAAAGCAAGACGCGGGTGACATTCAAGATGCCTGATGTCGAGGGCTGTGACTGCCTTTATGTCGTCGGGGACTTCAACGACTGGGACGAAGCCGCTCACCCAATGGCGCAAGCCAAAGACGGCAGCTGGTCGCTGAGTGTCGACCTTGAGGCAGGACAGTCCTATGAATACCGCTACCGCACGGATGATGGACGCTGGCTCAACGACCCGGATGCGGATGGCTCGGCGCCGAATGCCTTTGGCGCCGACAATTCTGTCGTACAGACCTGACTGATGTGATTTCCGCTCGTAAGAAAGCAGGAGGTAATTGTCATGAAGACGTTGCAATTCTGGCCCATCGCCTGGACCCTGGCGGTCTTTACCGCCGTGATCTTCAGCCTCGATATGCTGCTCGGTGTTCTGTTTCCCAACTGGTGGGTGATGCAGCATTTCTGGGAGCTGATCCTCCCTGGCTTTACGTTTGTGAGCTGGGGAACCTTCTTCCTGGGCCTGGTGGAGAGTTTCCTGGCCGGGTTCCTGACCGCTGTGCTGTTCGTACCCCTCTACAACATATTTGCCGGCAGCATGAGGCGTGAGACCGCCGTAATGGTGCGCAGCCAGGAACAGAGGAAGCAGCAAGGCTAGGCGGAGCAGCGGCTGTCGGCCTCGACGGCTTGCGCTTTATGCGGGGCATCGGAATCACTGAGCCGGGATCGTTGCAGAAGCGAGCTGGTACCGGTAACAAACTACACACCCCCGTTCCGATGCCCCGTTCGTCATTTTGGTTTCCGCTGCTGCAGCCGCTCGATAATATGTGCAATGGATAAGTGATGGGTTGTAAGAGCAAATGAACAATATCAACCAGGGAATTGATGTGATACCCACTTTAGCGTTAAGTCCTGTTTTACTTAAAGAAACGGAACCCAGGCCGCGCCCGATGCTGTCTGCAGGACAGCCCAAGTTCTCTCCCGGTCAAACAAAGACTGAAGCGCCAGACTGCCGACACTGGTGCCCTCAATCTCAGGCAATTGCGCCCGCCGACGTCCTGTTAGGCCACCTGCGCAGCGGGTGGCAGTTAAGCAATCGGGTGCTGGTGGAAGTCCACTGGTTTGGCAGGGATCGGCGTACCGAGCTCTTCTACTTCACGCTGACCGCCGGCAGCCATCGTGTTTGTATGCCGGTTCTGTCCAACCCGGTGGTATTACGGCTGGTCGAAGCGCATGGCCTGGAGGCGGTTCGCGTGCAGACCACACCAGAAGATAAACCAGTGTAGTCGCAAAGCCATCAATCTGGGAAGTAGGCGGGCAGGTTGGCTGCTCGTAAAAGACGTGTGGGGTCTGGTCATCGACTTGAAAGGAGTCACAATGGCAGCGCAACCTGAAGGACAATCCAATACCGGCTTTTGGCGTGTGCTGGATGAACGCCTGGGACTGTCAGGGCTGGCCTATCCGGTCCCGGAACATGCGAATACGTTACCGTACTTCCTGGGCGGCATTACCCTCGCCGGTTTCGTGATCCTGGTGGCAACCGGGGTGCTGCTGGCGCAGTTTTACCATCCGCATCCCGCCAACGCCCACGACAGCGTGATTTATATTGTTACCGAAGCTCCCTTCGGCGATTTCATCCGCAGCCTGCATTTCTGGGCGGCCAACCTCGTCGTGATCACCGCCGTACTCCACTTAATACGGGTCTTTGTCAGCGGCAGCTTCAAACGTCCGCGCGAAGTGAACTGGCTGGTTGGGTTGAGCCTGCTGGGCCTCACCCTGGGCTTCGTCTTTACCGGCACGGTGTTGAAATGGGATCAGGAGAGTGTCGAGGCGCTGGCGCATAACCGCGAAATTGGTGAGCTTCTCGGCTCATTCGGGACGTGGTTCACCAATGAATTCACGCGCAGTGTGCCGCTGCTCACACGACTCTACCTGGGCCACGTCAGCCTGTTACCCGTGCTGCTGATTCTGCTCGTTCTGTTCCACCTGTACCTGATCAAATTGCACGGCATCTCGCCGAAGGCGACGGTGGATGCGACCTCCGGGCCGCCGACAGCCGAAAAAGGCAGTTCTCGCTTCATCACACATTTACGACGGCTGATCGGGTATGGCTTTCTCCTGCTGTCCGTGGACGGCGCGCTGGCGCTCCTGCTGCCCGCGCCCCTGGGCCAGGCAGGTGTGCCTGGCGCCGAGGTGACGAAGCCGCCCTGGATGTTCCTGCCCCTTTATCCGCTGGAAGATGTATTGGGTATTCGCGGCTTGCTGCTAGGCAGTATTGTATTGTTCGGGCTGTTGGCGCTCGTGCCCTTCGTGGATCGCAGCCGCTGGTTATCCCCGCGCAGGCGGCGTTGGATCATCATCGCTGGGGGCATTCTCTTAGTCCTGTTGATTATTTTAGCGGTATTCGCCTGGCTGAGCCGCCCGGCGGCGCATCTGATGGAGTAAGCCGACATGAGACGAGTATCAACGACCTTTCTGATTTTGCTGCTCGCGGCCACCCTCGCGCTGGGGATCGCCTGGCGGCAGGTCGAAGGGCTACCGGTTGGCAGCGGGAACAGCGTCCTGCTCGTCGTGAGCGGAGGCGTGCTGCTGCTGACGCTGCTTGGCCTGGGGCGCATCCTGTATGTCACGACGAGAACCCAAACTGCACGCTCTGAATCGAAACAGGAGGCAGGACATGGATAAACGGATCACGGTAATCCTCATCCTATTGTTTCTTGGCTTTGGTGGGAATGTACTCCCCGGGCTGGCGCATGGGGAAGCTGCCCTCACCGTGTCGCCGCCAGTCGCGGCGGCTGGCGAGACCATCACAGCCAGTCTCGACGGAGTCGAGAGCGGTGAAACCTTCACGGTTAAGCTGATTGGTCTAAACATCGAGGAGACACTCGGAACGATGCTGGTGGCTGATGGCGAAGACGCCGTCGACCAGGACTTTGCCTTGCCCGCTGATCTACCGCCAGATGTCTATCAAGTCGAGGCGATCACTGAGGAGGGCGAAACGCTCGTGGCGGAACTGACGGTCGAGGCCAGTTCCATTGATAGCGGCTCCACGACAGCCGCTGTGCCTTCAGCAGAACCGATGCAGCTCGACCGCAGCAAGCCCCCGGCGGAACTGGCGGTCATCGGGGGTGGTATTGTCATCAGCATTGGACTTGGCCTGTGGTTGGTATTGGCCGGTGGAAGGAGACCGACACCATGAAAAGGGAAACGATTCTCTGGATTGTCGGCGCAGCAGCGGTGGGGGCCGCCCTGTTTGCGCTGGGCAGCCTGTTTACACTCGGTTCAGCGGCGACACAGGGGCCACCCACTTACAGTCTGAGCGCAGGCAGTGCCGGGATGCTCGGTGGTGGCGGCTATTATTATGACTTCGTGACAACAGATTCCTGGCCCCCGGAAGAGGTCACGACCGATGTCCAGGCTTACCTGGATCGACAAAACAACCCAGACCTGGTTCTGGCCCGCCTCAGACAGTTTGACCTGGCTTATCAGGCCGACATCGTCGAACGGAGCACAGGACGTCATGCCTTCGGGTTGATGGTCAGCGCCGCCCAGATCTCGCCAGAAGCGGGTCCCAACGTCTTCTGGAACACGAAGTACGGCCCGCTGATCGCCGAGGTCGGTGGCGGTTACGGGATGCTGGGGCGCTTACTGCCCCAGGAGTCCGCGGACGAGATGCCGGTCACCGCCGCGGAAGCCCGAAGCATCGCAGCAGAAGCCATTCCAGCGGTGAATAACGATCTCAGCGGAAGTGCGGAGGCGACCACCCCGGCATCAAGCAGCGATCTCAGCCTGGGTGACGAAACGGCGACCTTCTACGGTTTCTACGAGTTCAGTGTTCTGCAAGCAGGCGAGCCGGTGGGTGAGTTGGACGTCAACGGCTACAGTGGCCAGACCTGGTTCAAGGACTGGGGACGACCGCCCCTGAGCACACAGGATGTAACGCCAGCCCAGTAAACGTGAGCGTGGTATCGGGTCTGAGACACCCAGCGCTCCATTCTCACTCAGTTCTGGTTTTTGAAGCAGTGTATCGGGAGGCATCACATGTTGGGCGAGCAAGCGGTTAATGGAAGCGAAAAAAAGCGCTACGATGTGATTATCGTCGGCGCCAGCTTTGCCGGGCTGGCGGTGGCCGCGCAGCTGCGGAACAAACGCGTCCTGGTTCTGGATCGGAAGCCTATTGGCACCGGGCAGACCTCCGCCTGCGGCACACCGCTGCACACCCTTCAGGCTCTGGGGCTTGACGATGCTGTTCTTCAGGTCCACGAGCGGATTGTGGTGCATACACCGGGGCGCGATTTTGTGTATCCGCTGGCCGAACCCTTCTGCACCTTCGATTACTTCACGCTTTGTCAGCGGCTCTGGCAGCGCGCTGACGCTGATTTTGTCCAGGGTGCCGCGCTTGAGGTGCAATCCGGTAGTGTGCGCACCACACAGGGTGTTTTCCACAGCGCCATGACCGTGGACGCGTCAGGATGGCGAGCCGCCCTCGCGCGTCACCTCCAGCCGGACATGGTGCGCCGGGATCGGTTGAATTTTGGTCTCGAAACATCGGTTTCCCATCCCGATTATGATCTGCATTTCGGGTACGATCCCCGACTTTTCTCGAAGATGGATGTGAGCTGGGCCTTTCCTGCTGGAGAATCGAACCGGGTCGGTCTGGCCAGCTACAGCGGCGACAGCCATCTGGCGGACAAGCTGGATGCGCTCCTGGCCGACTTAGACCTTCAACCGAACGAGATGCATGGAGGCTTTCTCCCTCACTCGCTGCGGGAGCCCATCGTGGGCGATGTGTTTCTCGTGGGCGATGCGGCAGGACAGTGCCTGGGGCTGACCGGTGAAGGCATCCGACCGGCGTTGTACTTTGGCACCTATCTCGGCGGCCTGCTGTGTCAGGTATTGGAGAGCGATCTTACCCTTGCGCAGGCGCGCGATTCTTACCGGAAACAGGTAGCTGAGCGGAAGGTGGGCTACGAATGGTTATGCCGTGCCCAGCGTGTGCTGCCTCGGCTGCCGCTGCCGCTGGTGCGGGCAGCGATGGCCGTTGTCAGCCAACCAATCGTGCTAAAGTATGTCCTGGCTCGCTACATGCAAGCTTTCCAGATGTCAGAAGCAGTGCAGGTCATTCCCTCCGGGCTGAAATGATGCGGTAAACGGAGAAACAGAAGGTGTGGTTTATCTCACTCGGCGGATTCTCGCCGTTTCTTACGATTGACTTATTGAAGAGAATATTGGGAGGATTGAAATGGGCATAAGTTCGAAACTAGGCAATCTGGGGGTGGTCACCACGACCCTCGATCAGGCGGTCAATTGGGCGCACACCGGCTCGATGTGGCCGCTGCTGTTCGGCCTGGCCTGCTGCGCAATTGAGTACATGAGTACCCAGTGTGGGCATTACGATCTGTCCCGCTTTGGTATGGAACTGAATCGAGCTACGCCTCGTCAGGCCGACCTGCTCATTGTGTCCGGGCGCGTGACACGCAAGATGGCTCCGGTGGTGCGCCAGCTTTATGATCAGATGGCCGACCCGAAGTGGGTCATTTCGATGGGCGACTGCGCCTCGTGCGGCGGCGTGTACAACAACTATGCCGTCGTGCAGGGTGTGGACGAGATACTCCCGGTGGATGTCTACGTGGCAGGTTGCCCGCCGCGTCCGGAGCAGCTGCTGCATGGCATCCTGACCTTGCATCAAAAAGTCCAGGGAGAAACCATCACCGATTGGGCGTGAGGGAGCAGGGGAGGAGGTGTGCCAGGATGGAGTTGAGAATCGCCACGATGAGCGCGTGCAAGACACAAAATTGTGAGCAACATGCGCCATTTGGCGCTCCTTGCCCCACGCTGAATGACGCTTTTGCGCGCCGGGGTCTCATGATAGCTTAGGTGAAGTGATTCAGGAGACATGCATATGAACAAGTCCCAACCGTTCCAACTGGGTGCCTGGCTTCAGACGCGCACCGGTTTTGTGACCGTCATATTCCTGCTAATCGCCGCTTTTTACCTGATTACCGAGCATACGGCGCACGTCTTCGGTGTGCTGCCTTACGCGCTGCTGCTGCTGTGCCCCCTGCTGCACCTGTTCATGCATGGCGGCCATGCCGGTCATACATCGGAGGACAAGAGCAACGGAAGTCCGTCAGACGATGCGCCAAGACACGTCCACTAGAAGGGAATGCTGATGGATACGGGAACGCCTGCTTATGGCTTATGGACGCTGGTCATTCTGAATACGGCTGTGTTTGTCATGTTCGCATTCAGTTTTATCCGTCCGCGCAGCGTGCGGGACTGGCGTTCTCTGGGCGCCTTTTCGGCGTTCCTGTTGGCGCTCTTTACCGAAATGTATGGTTTCCCCCTCACGATATACCTCTTGTCCGGGTGGCTGAACAGCCGGTTTCCGGGTGTTGACCTGTTGTCGCACGACAGCGGCCATCTCTGGTCAACGCTCCTGGGCTGGCAAGGCGATCCCCATTTCAGCCCGTTTCACCTTCTCAGCTATCTGCTGATTGGCGGCGGCTTTCTTCTGATCTCGGCAGCGTGGGATGTGCTTTACAAGGCCCAGCGTGAGCAGCAGCTGGCAACAGCAGGGCCCTATGCTCGCGTGCGCCACCCGCAGTATGTTGGCTTTGTCATCGTCATGCTGGGTTTTCTTTTCCAGTGGCCGACCCTCATTACACTGGTCATGTTCCCCATTCTCGTGGTCATGTACATGCGGCTGGCACGCCGCGAGGAGCGAGAGACAATTGCGCAATTTGGCGAGGAATACCTGGCTTATGCCCGATCCACCCCTGCGTTTTTCCCGCGCCTGTCCGACTTAAGCGCGTCGGTCCGCGAGTAGTGGTGTCCGCTTTGCCACTTTGACCGGTAGAAATGGGGAAGTGAAGGAGAATGTCATGGTGTCGCAAACGATCACGATTCGCCCGGTTTCGATTGAGCGGACAAGCAGGTTTCTCGATTTGCTTTTACCGCCGCCGCGTGATTTTGACATCCGTTTGTGGGACGGCACTTGCCTCAAAGGCACCGACACCGTGCCCCGCTTCACCATGACACTCAATACGCCGGGAACATTGAGACGCATGTTCCGTCCGCCGATCGAGCTCGCGTTAGCGGAGGCGTTCATCCGAGGTGAACTGGACATTGAAGGTGATTTGACTGCCGCGATCTACGTTTTTTCCAGTCCGCCATCCAGGATGTCTCGGGATGGGTTCGCGCTGATTCGCCGGTGGTCTGTCCTGCCGGTAGGTCAACGATCTGCGCCGCCAGTTAACCGCAGGGCGGCTCACCTTTCCGGCGCACGGCACTCCAGAGAACGCGATCGGGCAGCGGTCCAATATCACTACGATGTGGGCAACGATTTCTACGCGCTGTGGCTTGACAAGTGTATGGTTTATTCCTGTGCTTACTTTCCAACCGGGACAGAGGATCTTGATACCGCTCAGGAACAGAAGTTGGAGATGATCTGCCGTAAGTTGCAGCTCAGGCGAGGAGAAACTCTACTGGACATCGGCTGCGGTTGGGGTGGGCTGGTCGTCTATGCGGCGCAGAAGTACGGTGTCAACGCGATAGGCGTCACGCTTAGCAGGCAGCAGCACGAGTTAGCGAACCAGCGGATCGCAGCCGCAAGACTGAAAGGCTGTGCCGTCAAGCTGCTGGATTATCGTGACATACGCGGCGGGCCTTTTGACAAAGTGGTAAGTGTTGGCATGGTTGAGCATGTGGGCAGAAATCATCTCCCGGAATACTTTGCCTATGCATACCGCCTGCTCAAGCCCGGCGGTCTGTTTCTCAATCACGGCATCTCGATGCCGCCGTCCGCGCTCACGCCGATGTCGCCCAGGGAGCAATTTGTGAACCGCTTCCTATTGGGATCGGGGTCTTTTATCCAGCGGTATATCTTCCCCGACGGCGAGCTTCAACCGGTGAATGAGGTTAACCTGATCGCCGAAAAGACCGGCTTTGAGCTGCGGCACGTTGAGAATTTCCGCGAGCACTACGTGCTCACGCTGCGTCGGTGGATTGAGCGGCTGGATGAATGCTATGACGAAGTAATCCGTTTAGCAAGCGAGGAGGTGTACCGCACGTGGAAGCTGTACCTGTCCGCTTCCGTGCAAGGATTTGAGATCGGCAGACTCAGCGTGAACCAGACGCTGCTCCACAAACCCATGTACAGCCGCCAACAGGTCACTCTGCCAGACGCGCGCCGCTGCTGCGGCTTAGGCTCGCCATAACGCAGTGCTTGCGCCAAGTCCAGTACGAATGGTGCTTTGATTGCGTCCTGTGTGAGATTTACCAGTTAGACTTCATTGGGTTGATACAGTCAGCGCAATAGGATCTGGCTGCGTGCCTGTACCCAATGGTTACGAGCGTCATCCGCACGTTTTGGAGGTTGCTTTAGAAACAGGAAAATTGTGCATGTCGTCTGGTGTCAGGATTGGGCCGTTTCTGAACTGACAGTCAGCTATTGTCAACGTGGGGTATCTGCCAGCCTGAGCAACAGCGCCGCCGCAGGCTGCGGCGAAGTCGTGAAATCTGGAGCAATGTTTCGTCCGTAGATCAAGCAGCGTGGTGATCACAGCCGGGACGAAACGGTTCTCCGGCTGCTATTGTGGAACCGACCTTGGAGTGGAAAGTGATTCGGTCCTGAGCCACGGCGGCTGTGTGGCGAGCAATTGTCCTGAGCCGCAGGTCGTTCATTGATGAAGATATTGGTTCGCTGTAGGAGTAGAGACACTTGATAAACTTGAATGAGAAGTGCGGCTATCACTGCCGGGGCGAGGTCTATCCTCGTCACATGGTGTCAGTGAACGCGATAAACCGGTAAACTCGAACAGAGAGGTATCTCTCATACGCGTAAGTCTGTTTTTGGAAGGAGAACCTTATGACGGCTGAATTGGGATTCCAGGCACGATTGCATTTGTCATACGATCAAGCGATGCAGAAAACCACTGAGGCACTCAAGGAAGAAGGGTTCGGGATACTCACGGAAATCGATGTCAAAGCAACTATGAAACAGAAACTCGATGCGGATTTCCGTCGCTACACCATTCTCGGTGCTTGTAATCCTCCGTTAGCGCATCGGGGCCTGTCTGCCAATCTCGACATCGGGCTGCTGCTGCCCTGTAATGTCACCGTATATGAGGATGGCGAGGAGATCGTTGTGACGGCAGTGGACCCGGTGACAATGCTGGGCGCACTCAAAGATGATCAGGTGGTCTGTGATGTGGCTGAAGAAGCCAAATTGAGGCTAAAACGGGTGATTGAGAAGCTGAACAGCTAGGAGACTATACTCTTCCGAAAGGTGACTGTAAAAGAGGGCAGCCACGAGGTAGCCGTAAACGGGCACACCCGATGATAGCCTGTTTTGGTCCATTCTCTTTGCGTGACCGTTCGATAAATGTGATTTTATGGCAGATAGTCGTTTCCCAAATTCCGAACGACCACCGATAAACGGGTTGCACACACGATATACGGTGGTGGTGCCGTGCCTGCTGACCATGTCGGTCGCGGCAAACACGAGACAGCTCACGCTGGACATATGATGCCCGCTGTACCAGCTTTAACGGAGTAGCACTAGCCGGAAGAATCTGTTCCGCCCATTCGTTTGTCCGCATTTGTGTAGAACGGTCTTATGAGAAAACACTCTGAAGTCGGCGCCCGGCTGCCCGGTTCATCTGCAGACACAGCAAGCCAGAGGGAGCGCTTCTTGTCGGGCGATCTGGTACGCCTGATCCTGGTGATGTTCCTATGGGCGTTGTGCTTTCCCCTGATTGCCACCGGTCTCCCCCTGGTGCCGCCACTTTATTTCGCCGCCCTGCGATCATTCCTGGCCGGTATGGGTTTGCTGCTGCCTGCCTTTGCGTTGCGCCGTCCGCTGCCGCGCGAGAGGCGCGTGTGGTTGGGCCTCCTGGGCGTGGGGCTGAGTTCCACCAGCCTGGGCTTCGGGGGCATGTTCCTGGCGGGCGGTCTGGTCAGCCCTGGACTGGCAACCGTAATTGCCAACGCCCAACCGCTTATGGCTGCGGGGATCGGGTATTTTGTGCTGGGCGAAGGGCTGGGTCCCCGTCGGGGCACGGGATTACTGCTTGGCTTCGCCGGTATCGTCCTAACCGCGCTTCCCAGTCTGGGGACGCAGGGCGTAAACAGCGGTGGCGCCGGAGTTGGTTTCATCCTGTTGGGCGCTTTGGGGGTCGCGGTAGGGAACGTGCTGCTCAAGCGGCTGGCTGGTCGGGTTGATCCACTCATGGCGACGGGCTGGCAGTTTATCCTGGGTGGTGTGCCTTTGCTGCTCGCTGCTCAGGTTGTCGAATCTCCACTTCAGGTTGTCTGGAGTCCTGCGTTTGTCATCAATCTAATGGTACTCAGCCTGCTGGGTACGGCACTCGCGTTTGTCCTATGGTTTTCAGCCTTGCACCGGGGCGATCTAAATCGCTTGAACACCTTTACCTTTCTTACGCCCGTTTTTGCGCTGCTGATCGGCGCACTCTTCTTTAGCGAGCGTTTAGGGTTAACGGAAATTACAGGGATCATCCTGAGTCTGAGCGGTATCTTCTGGGTCAATCGCAGCTAGGGCAGGGTCTCAGCCGCTCTTTCGCAGCAGGACAGGCCATTTGGCGTGTCATCCGGGGCGCTATATAGCGCTAGGGAACAACGCTTGATTTATTTACACTGAGTTTGTGTTGCGTTTCAAGCACACCCAGACAGTTGGAAGGCATAAAAGATGGAGACTTCCCTGCCGATAGATTAATCGAAGGAGCAGATGCGATGGCGAGCAATTTGGAACGGGCGTGGCGTTATCTGGATACGGATGTTGAACGCCAGGAACTCATTGACGATATCGCACAAGTGCGGCAGGCCATCCTGCACATCGTACAGTCCATTCCGCCCAGCCAATGGTACGAACCACGCTATCGTGGTCAGTCTCCGGCTGGGATGTTGGGATATTTGCATATGACGGATAATCTCGGATTGTGTGCCATTCGCCTGGCACTGGTCGGGATGCGCTTTTCCGTGCCTATGGGTCTAGCGGACCGACTCCACAATATCACGAGGCGCATTTTCAACCGCCGTCTGGTTGAAACCACTTTTTGCGATGTGAGTTATGACCAGCATAGGATCAGCGAGCTAATTATGCGCGCACCGGTGAATAAATTCACTGCCGAGACATACCACCCCCCGTCGAATACCTACCTCACCGTTGAGAGGGCGCTGCAGGAATACTTCCTGTTCCGCTGGCAAGATCACCTGGATATGATGCGCGAAGAGGAAGGCCTATTCTACGACCCACCAAAGAACGACCCGCCGACGAACCACTATAACCCGGTATGGTGAGGTTGTGCCTTCGCACAATCAGCTTGCCGTGTAATGGTGTGGAGGTGAAAGCGAAGTGACTACTTTGACCCGATCCCGATTGAGCTTTAGCCAGAGTGTCAACTACATGGTGAATCGGGCATTCGAACATCTTGATCTGCCTCCCGGCCTCAAGGAACAGATCATGGCTTGCAACAGCGTGCTGCAGGTGCAGTTCCCAGTTCGGCTGGACAATGGCGAGTACCGCACCTTCACCGCCTGGCGTGCTGTCCACAGCGATCACCGCGTCCCAGTGAAGGGTGGTATGCGCTTTGCACCCCACGTCCGGCAGGATGAAGTCATGGCCTTGGCTGCCCTGATGACCTACAAGTGCGCAATCGTCAACGTGCCTTATGGTGGCGCTAAAGGCGGCTTGCTTATCAGCCCCCGCGATTACAGTGATGAAGAACTGGAGCGCATCACGCGCCGGTTTGCCCGTGAACTGATTAGCAAAGGCTATATCGGCCCAGCCGTGAATGTTCCTGCGCCGGACATGGGAACCGGGCCACGCGAGATGGCCTGGATTGCCGATACCTATAAAGAGATGCATCCAGATGAATTGAACTATTTCGCTTCGGTCACGGGCAAGCCGGTCGCCAATGGCGGGATTCGCGGGCGGACGGAGGCTACCGGGCGCGGTATTCAATATGTCCTTCGCGAGTTCTTTCGGCATCCTGAGGACGTGAAGATGGCTGACCTAACGGGCGATCTCGACGGTAAACGGATCGTCATTCAAGGACTGGGCAATGTCGGGTATCATGCGGCCAAGTTCCTTTCGGAAGAGGACGGCGCGAAGATCGTTGCCATCATTGAGCGGGACGGGGTCATCATGAACGAAAAGGGGCTGCCGGTTGAGGCCGTCAAGGCCTATCTGACGGAGCACGACAGTGTGCAGGGTTTCCCCGGCGCGGCCTATGACACGGATGGGGCAAAAGGCCTGGAACTGGCCTGTGATTTGTTGATCCTGGCAGCGCTAGAAGCTCAGGTCACACTGGACAATGTGGACAACCTCAAGACCTCATTGGTCGTGGAAGCGGCGAATGGGCCGGTGACGTTTGATGCCGATACCCGGCTGCGGCAGCGAGGTGTAGTAATTCTGCCGGACGCTTTCGTGAATGCTGGCGGGGTCACTGTGTCGTACTTTGAGTGGATCAAGAACCTGTCCCACATCCGTTTCGGGCGCATGGCGCGACGGCTGGACGAGCAGCATGGGAAGCGCGTCATCGAGGCTCTCGAATTGATGACCGGAAAAAAAGTACCTGATGAGTTTCGCGCGGATTTGATGCTCCAGACTGACGAGTTGGCGCTTGTGCGCTCTGGGCTGGATGATACCATGCGAGAGGCCTATCAGGAAATCAGCGAAGCTCGCCACCGCACGAATGAAGTCCTGGACTTTCGCACGGCAGCCTATTACGTCGCGCTCAAGAAGATTACCCGAACGCATCTGGATATGGGAGTCTAGCGGCTGGTGGTTATCAGTCAGCGCACTCCAAACCGACACTTATCGGGCAGCAGAACAGAAAGCGTCTGTTTGGTCAACTGGTGGATTACCTGCCAGCCCGTGGCGAACAAACTGTGATCACCTTTCATCTAGAACGTTTCGGTTTAGAGGATGGGAGGGCTGCTGGTACGCAATAAAGAACGGGCGCAGGTCTGTGTCCTAGCCGCTTGAAAAGCCGATTCCGAAATAACTGGGTTCATGGGAAAGCGCCCGACCTACCCCGCAGAATGGCGGATGTGTCTCATTCGGGCGGAGACTACACTACAGGTAACAAATATCGTAAAGATATGGGACTGGCTTAGACAAGTTGCTTCCATCGGTAGGCCAGATAGAGAAGGATTGAAGCCCATGAAATTTCTGAAACGAGCGCAACTACCCGGTTTGGACACGATGGGGATGGTGTTGTTGGTATGGATATGCGCCCTCCCATTCATCGGTTTGTTGATCGCGCCGGTATTTGGAACCGCTGCAGCGCTCGCCGCTGCCCTTGCTCTGCTAATCGTCCTACTATTGTTCTGTTGGGGAAGCTGTATTCCAGCAGCTATCCGTTTCTACAAGGCAGAGAAAAGAAAAACTGTTGTTTCAAGCGAAACATCTCATCATTCTTTGGGAGACACAAAACTAACCCAGGGATTTGGGAAAGGCAGCAAGCATCTTGAACGATAACATACAAGCGAAAGATACATTGGCAAGCGCCCTGGAGGAAGCAACGACGGTCTATTTGAGCGTCTGGAATATGGATTGTCCGGAATGTGCTCGTTTCCTGCACGAAGGCCTGTCGCAAATGCATGGGGTCGTGCTTCTGGAGGTGTTCTACAGGCAGGGAGTCGCTGTCGTGACTTATGATCCGGGGTTGATTGGTGTCCGCGACATCGTAGAGGCTGTAGCGCTGATCGGTAAGAATAGGTGCCACTATTATGGCGCAGAAATCATCGGCCAGAGTCCTGCCCGGCAAGCACTGCGGTTGTAGAAATGGAAACAATTTGCCGCCTTGTGGGTGCGCGAGGGTAGGGCGAACCATTTCTGTCATCCCTGCAAACCTCTTTTCGCGGCAGGGGGTCGCCCTTGGGAGGAGCCATGAAAATGTGGAGCGTTGCCCGATGAGACACCTGGGTATGGTGTGCCGATGATTTTCGACAACTCCCGTAGGCAAGGAGATGATGATCTGCTCAACCACGCCGCTTTTGTCCTCATGTGTCTTGTCCAGCCGAACACTTGGTTTGTTGAAGAATGCACCCGGCGAGGCGTTCGCTGCTTCGACACCTCAGCCTGCTGCGAATTCCTCTCTCGGATTGAGAGGCTACACACAAAGGCCAGAGCGCCCGATCAACTGTCGTTTTGAGTAGTGTGAGGCTGGCACACTCAAGGCATGCATTCTCGCTATCGTCGGTGCGCGAATCGCCAGTCCAATACACTCGTCAAGGTAATTTTCAACACTGGTTGACAGGAGCAGACCAAAGTTAGCAGCAAAGCCGAATAGTCCCGACTAACCTGGCCGCATGATGTGAGGCTTTGCAGGACACAAACACCACGCCGACTTGGCGCGAGTTTCTCTACGATTTGTCGATTCCTTTTTTATAACGTTACACCATTTCGGGGAGCTAAGTATGAACGAACAGAAAGACATGATTTTGATCACCGGCACCAGCGGTCGAATTGGCTACCCGCTGGCGAAACGTTTGTCGGAATCGTTTAATGTCGTCGGCTTTGACCGTCGTGCGCCGTCGCATCCCCCTCCAAGCGCCGAATGTCTGTATGTGGATCTAACGCTTGAAGAAAGTGTCCGTCGCGGACTGGAGTCTATCCGCGAGCTGCACGGCAACCGGATCGCATCCGTAATCCACCTTGCCGCTTATTATGACTTTTCGGGCGCGCCGAGTCCGCTCTATGAAGAGATCACGGTACGCGGCACCGAGCGCCTGCTGCGGATGCTCCAGGATTTCGAGGTTGAGCAGTTCATATTTTCCAGCACGGACCTGGTGTACGCGCCCGCTGCACCTGGGCAACGCATCAACGAAGAGTCGCCGCTCGATCCCAGATGGCCCTATCCCAAGTCAAAGGTCGCAACCGAGAAGGTGATTCACGCCGAACGCGGGAACATTCCCGCGGTGATCCTACGCATCGCCGGCGTCTACGACGACCTGTGCGATTCGATCCCACTGGCACAGCAGATGCAGCGCATTTACGAACGCGACGTTACCGCATATCTCTTTCCAGGCGACATCTCCGCTGGCCGCCAGGCGTTCGTGCATAACGACGATGTGCTGGATGCCATTATGCTGGCGGTGGCGCGCCGCCGCGAACTATCATCGGAAGTGACGCTGCTCATCGGCGAGTCTGAGTCGCCCAGTTATGACGAGTTGCAGCGTTCTTTTGGGCAGTTGATCCATGGCATGGAATGGAAGACGCGCTCCCTTCCCAAGCCAGTGGCTAAAGTAGGTGCGATTCTGCAGGAGACACTGCCGTTGGGCCGCCCACCCTTTATTAAATCGTGGATGATTGACCTCGCCACTGACAATATCCAACTCGACATCACACGCGCGCGCGCCGTCCTGGGCTGGGAGCCTAAGCGCTCGCTGCTCGATACGCTGCCGAAAATGGCGTTGGCGCTCAAAGCCGATCCGCTCGCATGGTATCGCGAGAATGAGATCGAGCCGCCCCTGTGGCTGCGAGAGTTGGTGCCCATGGACGATCAGGCCGCCGAGATCGAGCCGCATGAATTGATGCAGTTGGGCGACCAGGTCCGGCAGATGATGGCCGCGCCCGCACCGATTCCGATGTCCGAGCTGCACCGGCACGAGATGATGGAGATGGGCGAGTCGAATGCTGGTGATATGGGCTCGATGAAGATGGATATGGGGCACTCGGAGGAGCAAGGCGAAGTCGCATCCAAAGCGCTGCAGCTCGAACAATTGCGGGGACAGCAGAGACGGTTGGAACGGGCGTATCAACGCGAAGTGGCGGCGCAAAAACAGGAGGATGCCAGGGCACGCGAGTTGATGGAGCGCGACCCGCACGCGCACGTCGAGATGATGAAGATGGCTCAACAGCATCGTCAGCTGGCGCTCGAACTCCCGCGTGTGCTGCTGCGGTATGAAACCCAGGTCTACCAGGCAATGCAAAATGCGCAGGAGAGGGCGCTCGCTCGGACACCCGATACCAGCCAGATGATGTGGCAGATGGTCGCCATGGCGCATTGGTCGCAAATTCCGCTGCTTGCGCTCGGCGCGTGGCTAATCGCCAGTCCATTTACGCTCGGCTATGACAGTGTGCCGCTGACCTGGAGCGACGTGATCAGCGGAATCTTGGTGATCGTGCTGGCGGTGATTGCTTTTCGCACGGGTCGTATCTGGGCCGCGGTAGCAAATACGTTCGTCGGCTTGTGGCTCCTGTTCGCCCCGCTTGCTTACTGGGCGCCGGACGCTGTCGCGTATGCAAATGATACGCTGGTCGGCACGCTGGTGATTGTGTTTGCCTTCATTGTTCCGATGTTGATGCAAATGCCTGGGCCCGAAGTGCCGCTCGGGTGGTCCTACAATCCCTCGACCTGGCCGCAGCGCGCCCCTATTCTTTTATTCGCGCTGTTGAGCTTTCTCCTGGCGCGCTACATGGCGGCGTTCCAGTTGGGTCACATCGCCTGGGCGTGGGATCCGTTTTTCGGTGATGGCACAGTTCGGGTCCTTACTTCGAGCGTGTCGAAAGCCTTTCCCATCGCCGATGCCGGCTTGGGCGCGTTCACGTACCTGGTGGAACTCCTGTCGGGCTTCATGGGCGACCCACGCCGCTGGCGCACAATGCCATGGATGGTGGCGCTCTTTGGCTTTATGGTCGTGCCGCTCGGCATCGTCAGCGTAATACTGATTATTTTACAGCCCGTAGCCGTCGGCGCGTGGTGTACGTTCTGTCTGCTATCCGCGCTCTTCATGCTGATTATGGTCGCGCTCTCACTCGACGAAGTGATCGCGATGCTCCAGTTTCTGCTGCAGACCCGCCGCGCGGGCAAATCTGTATGGCGCACTTTCTGGCTCGGCGGCAATGCCCTGGGCGATAGGCTGACACCGCGCCGCCCGGAGACAACGCAGCCGTTCCAAATGTTCTGGGGCGCGACTGCGCCGTGGAATCTGCTTATCAGCGCAGCGCTCGGCGTCTGGTTAATGGCCGCGCCCTCAATTTTTCAGACCCAGGGACCGGCAGCCCACAGTGATCACATACTCGGCGCCCTGGTCGTAACGGTTTCCATTATCGCTTTTGCCGAAGTGGCGCGCGCGGCGCGGTTTATTAACATCCTGCTGGCCTTGGGCATAATCGCGCTACCCTGGCTGCTCGGCGGCGCAACGCCGACGTCGGGCATCAACGATCTGATCATTGGCGTGTTGATCATCGCACTGAGCATCCCGCCAGGCAAAATTAAGAACACGTATGCCGGTTGGAATCCGTTTATTGTATGATTGTTTGGTCAGGTTCCTGGTTTCAACCACACAGAGGATGGTGGTTTGCAACACATCGGTTAGATTTCTCGCGATGCTCACTGGAAAGTAATTTCACCAGATGGCAGCGCACAAGTGCCGATGCTGACGGGCCAACGCGGTGTTTACGAACTGGTCATTGGACATGCTCCGCTGCCGTTCATTGAGGCGCGAGAAAATTCGCCAGCGTCGGCGGTGCCATGGAGCAACGCAGGGACATAGACGATTCGCAGGAAGCAAACATGAAGTGCATGGTTCGACCGGCACGGTCATGCCGCTGTATTGAGCACGTGCGAGTGTCTGACATTGGTGCACAGCCGCAAAGATGGGGGTGATTGCATCGAGCTAGTTTCTCAGCGTTTTGTCAAGGCTAGAACAGGCAGCAGGATTGACATGTGGACATTCGATCATTAGCCATGGTGAGTTCAAAAGGGGAATGCTGTGCATTCCTATCGAGAGGTGGGCAAGGATTTATTCAAGTTCTTGTGGACGGGTGACAGCGAAGGGTATAGAACCGTGTGGCGCGGGGTTCAGTTGCTGGTTTGGAGATTTGCTCCCACGGACCGGTTCCCGGTCGGCACCGGCATCGGGTTCACGTTTTTGTGGCGAGCGTGATGGGAAGTTCTTCTGATAACAATTGGTGAGTCAGCAGCGCCCCGAAATAGGGTGGAGTGAGGGTGTAAAGAACCATAGAACCCGTCATGCCAAATGCGACTCGGTTTTCCAGCTATTACTGTTCATACTGAAAAGGAGTCAAGCCAATGCAGTGCGGAATGATCGGATTAGGACGGATGGGGGCTAACATGGCGCGCCGCTTGATTCGCGGCGGACACGCAGTCGTCGTCAGTAACAGAAGCCCCGGTCCGATTGAAGACCTAAAGGCCGAAGGAGCAGTAGGTGTACGCACGCTCGGCGAATTGGTCGAACGGCTGGCGACGCCGCGCGCCATCTGGGTTTCGCTGCCTGCGGGGGCAGTGACGGAAAATACCCTGAATCAACTCGTGCCGCTCCTCACGCGTGGCGATCTGATCGTGGATGCAGGCAACTCGTTTTACAAAGACACGATCAGGCGCGCTGAACGGTTCAAAGAGAGCGGCCTCGATTTTCTCGATCAAGGGACGAGCAGCGGCATCTGGGGCCTGGAGAACGGATTCTGTCTGATGATTGGCGGCTCACGCGCAGGCTTCGAGCATCTTGAGCCGGCCTTCAAAACGCTCGCGCCGCCTGAGGGCTACCTGTATACAGGGCCGTGCGGGTCGGGGCACTTCGTCAAAATGGTGCATAACGGGATCGAGTACGGCATGCTCCAGGCCTATGGCGAGGGCTTTGAGGTTCTCAAGGCGTCAGACTTCGACGCGCTCGATCTGCATGCGATCTCACACCTGTGGAATCAGGGCAGTGTCGTTCGTTCGTGGCTGCTTGAGCTGGCCGAGCGCGCTTTCGCGAAAGAGCCTGATCTCGCTTCGATTCGCGGCTATGTAGAGGACTCGGGCGAGGGGCGGTGGACGGTGATCGAATCCATTGAAAAGAACGTGCCCGCGCCTGTCCTGGCGCTCTCGCTCCTGATGCGCTTTCGTTCGCGGCAAGAGGACAGCTTTAGTGCGAAGGTGATTGCCGCACTGCGCAACGAATTTGGCGGTCATACCATTACGCCCGCCAACTGAAGAACCTCTCGACTTTCTAAGATTTCGAAACGGATGCACAATGACGATCAATTGCTTACTGATGAGCGAGTGCAAGGTCTAGCAGCGGAAGCAGATCACGTTACTGAGCCTTTTACTTGGCCGGTAACCATGGTAATGACAGAAGCGACAAAATAGTGCCTGCACAAGTGGCAGAGGCCTGGAAACCCGTTGGCAGCGTCCCCGCTAAACAGCGCACGCCGGCATGAGCCAAATAGCGCTCGTGGTGTTCATCCCAAGTGGCATACAATGGTCTTGAACCATAACGCTATATGAGGAGAAACCATCGTGGAACCCAATCATACCGATGCAAATCGGCGCTGGCATAACCGACCTGTTGTCTGGAGTGCGGGTGTTGGTCTGCTCGTAGCGCTGCTGGCGATTGTCTATTTCAATGTGCCAGTCAGTACCGTCGTCTCCTGGGGCATTTTCATCGCGCTCATGTTCGGCAGCCACCTCTTGCATGGTGGTCATGGCAGCCACGGACAACGAAGCAATTCCTGGTCAGGCACGGATAAGCGAATCCTTGCCGCTCAACCCGTCAAGGTCGATCAAACTGACCATTCGCGCGGCTGCCATTAGGCCCACCTGGAGGAGAGCAGGAAATGAACAAGGATTGCTACGTGGATCCAATTCAAAAAACCGCTACCCGGGAAGAACGGGAATCGGTGAAGCAGATACTGCTCACCGTGCGGGGTATGGGATATTCCAACTGTGCCATACGTGTGCATAACAGTTTGGCTGCGCTCAAAGGTGTGATTAATGCCCATGTGGAATTTACCACGGAGACAGCCGAAGTGGAGTTCAATCCTCACATAGTCGCCATTCCAACGCTGATCGACGCGGTTGCTGAAGCAGGGCGCGATGGCCGACATGCATACAGCGCTGCCCTACTCATTGAGTGACCCAATGGCTGAAGTCAATGGAGATTATTTCCGGTGAATGTTGCGACTACCGGTTCCGCCATGCCAACCCACACTGCTGAAAAACTGGATACGGAGCGCGACGCGATCACTCACTTTATTCAGATGGTAGGGGAAACTGCGATTCCAGTTGATCCGGTTGCTTTTATCAACCTGTATGTGTCGCTTAAGTCCAAACCTCTGGCAATTCTGACGGGGACAGCACGCAGTGGCAAGACTGAGGCAGTTGGGCGTTTAGCTCAATTCTTAACGGACGGTGATCCCATCCGCAGCCAGATGATGAACGGTCATGCGTGGTGGGCTCAGAATACCCATGATGTAGCGTTCTTCATCGAGGCTCAGGCCCGTTTCAATACCGCCAAAATGCTTGCCGTTATCGAAGAAGCATGGCAACCCAACAATACGAACCGGGTATTCGTGGCCTGTTTGACCCACATGAGTCCGACTGAAGTGATCAGCTTTTTCTCTGAACTAGCTTTCCAACTCCAGCATGGGCAGATCATGCGCTTACCCCGTGCTCACCTGACTGAGCCCATTCCTTACCCGCCGAATTTACTCCTGATCGGAACCATGGATACTTCGCACTTCGACTGGTCTGATGAGGCCCTGCTTTCGAAGACTACCCTCATTCAATGGCCGGGGGGCGAAATAAAACGATCCACACAACCAGATTGGGAGACCATCCCCCTCAGAGAAACCCACTTCCTGGATTCGCTGATTCGCACGGAGGCGGCGGCCCGCCTGAAGCTCTGCCATATCCTGGGGAGTGAACAACCGGTTCTGCTCCCGCTGCACTTAGTCGAGAGAGTATTGATTGGGCAGGAAATTCGATTGCCAGGCTCAGTTAAAGGTGAGACTTTGATTTATATTGCCAACGCCTGGTCGAAAACGGGGGTCGGCCTTTTTAGTCAGGGCACATCCAACAACTTCACCATAGCGCTTGACATGGCGATTGTGCAAATACTTTTTCCGCGCATCAGCGCAAAAATCCGCGATAATCCGACACTGCGAAGGCGGTTGCAGGAAGCGCTGAGCGAGTTTCCAAAGGCTGTTGAGGTTCTGGAAAGTTTGAACTGAAATCTGTCTACAAGTACAAGGAGGTGAGAAAGATGAATGTGAAAGACCCGGTCTGTGGTATGGAGATCGATCCCAAAGAGGCCGCTGGCAAATCGGAATACCAGGGGCACACGTACTACTTCTGTTCATCCGATTGCAAGAAAGCTTTCGATAAAGAACCGGAGAAGTACGTCGGCAGACACGAGGAGCATGGCGGCCATCACCATTAGTTTATCACTCGTGCCGGAGCGGTTCTGTTCCCATGAGCCGCTCCTTTTTATTTGACTTTTATTCAGACCACTAGATGTCCACGACTGTGATTGTATTCATGGTTATGTTAGGAACAGCGTAACTGAACAGCGCAGTCCAACCCATGAAATCTAGCCCTCTTTACATTATGAACCGCGAGGAGTTGGACGAGTTTACTCGCCATCTCCAGCGAATGACAAACCGTTTGGCACTCACCATCCTGCTTGCAGCGACTATTGTGGTGCTCGGACTGATGATGATCATCTATCATTCGCCTGGCTGGGAGCAGTATGGCGGCTGGATCTTTGGGTTAGGCTTTCTGTTTGCACTCGGGTTCGGTGCCTGGCTAATGTGGGAACTCTGGCGGTCTGGGTAACCATAGGCTTCCCCGCTGAAACACGCGGTTCTGTCTACGCCATTTGGCGCTTTTACAAGATACCGGAAACGAGTAAGGTGTGATTGTTGAAATTCCTCAATCCGATCACCTGTTGGGAGGTAAACATGTTTCACCAGAAGGTTCGAGTCGCCGTCAATGGCTACGGTATCATCGGTAAGCGAATCGCCGATGCAGTTGCGGTGCAAGACGATATGGAACTGGTCGGTGTCGCTGATGTTGTTACCGATTGGCGCATCAAGGTGGCCCTCGAAAAAGGACTTCCTGTTTTCGCATCGACATCAGAGGCTGCTGTGCAAATGCGGGCTGCTGGCATTCCGTTAACCGGCACGTTCAACGAGCTGCTTAACCAGGTTGACGTGATTGCCGATGCCACCCCAAAGAAAGTCGCGGCAGCTAACCTGGAAAAGTATCGCGCCGCGGGCGTGAAGTCGGTCTTTCAGGGTGGCGAGAAGCACAGTCTGACCGGTCACTCTTTTGTGGCCCAAGCCAACTACGCCACTGCGCTAGGCCGCGATACCACACGGGTGGTTTCATGCAATACCACCAGCATCGTTCGCACACTAGGTGCGCTGAGGCAAGCCGGGTTACTGAAGAAAGCGCGCGGAGTCCTTGTTCGCCGCGCGACCGATCCCTGGGAGTCAGATCACAGTGGGGTAATGAACACGGTTGTCCCTGAAACCACCATTCCCTCGCACCAAGGACCGGATGCTCAGACGGTCATCCCTGATCTGGACGTCGTTACCATCGCGGTTGTAGCAGCTCATACGACCAGTCATCTGCACGCCTGGAGCGTGGAACTTACCCGCGCTGCAACCAAAGACGAAGTGCTGGCTACCTTCCGCGCGGTTCCTCGTATCGCTTTTCTGCAAGCCGGGGACGGAATCGTTGCATTGAACAGTACCTTGGAGTTGATGGCTGATCTAGGCCGTCCTCGCGGCGACATGTGGGAGGTGGGACTGTGGGAAGACAGTCTGACCGTGAAGGGGAATGAGGTGTTCTACAATTACCAGGTCTACAATCAGGCCATTGTGGTTCCCGAAACTATTGATGCTATTCGCGCGCTCAACGGCATCGAGCAAGACGGGATGAAGTCTATTGCCAGGACGGATCAGGCGATGGGGCTGGTACGCGAGTTCGTTGGGCAGCGCGAGGCGGCTACCTACTGAGGGTTTGACTTGATTTCATCCAGGAGGTTCTATTATGCAAGTGCAAGGCGCAGTCCACAGTTCATACGGCCTTGAAAATCATGGTATCCAGAACGTCAATATGGTGTACTGGAATCTCTCGACGTCGCTGCTGTATGAGGAGGCCATTCGCCGCCGTGAGGGGCGGCTGGCCCATCTCGGGCCGCTCGTGGTGCGCACAGGTCACCACACGGGGCGCTCACCGAACGATAAATTCATCGTGCGCGAGCCATCCAGCGAGAGCAAAATCTGGTGGGGCAAAATCAACCAACCCATGGAACCAGACAAGTTCGCAACGCTTCATCTGAGGCTGCTGGCCTACCTGCAAGGCAAAGATGTGTTCGTGCAAGATTGTTCTGCGGGAGCGGACCCGGCTTACCGCCTGCCTATTCGTATCATCACCCAAACCGCGTGGCACAACCTGTTCGCGCGCAATATGTTCATCCAGGCGGAACCAGAAGAGTTGGCGGCGCATACGCCGCAGTTTACCGTCATTGATACGCCTGGCTTTCACGCCATCCCCGAACTGGATGGCACACGTTCTGAAGTGTTCATTGTCATCAATTTTGAGCAAAAGCTTGTGCTTATCGGCGGCACGCAGTATGCAGGAGAAATCAAAAAGGCGATCTTCACGGTGATGAATTATCTGCTGCCGCAGCAGAACGTCATGTCTATGCACTGCTCAGCTAACATTGGCTCAGATGGCGACACAGCAGTCTTTTTTGGACTCTCCGGCACCGGCAAAACCACGTTGTCGGCGGAACCCACACGTACACTTGTTGGTGATGACGAGCATGGCTGGAGCGACCGGGGTGTCTTCAACTTCGAAGGCGGCTGCTATGCGAAGGTAATCCGTCTGTCGCCGCAGGCAGAACCGGAGATATATGAAACCACGCGCCGCTTTGGGACTATTCTCGAGAACGTGGCGTTTGACAGCGCCACAGGCCGTTTGAGCCTGGACGATGACACGCTGACTGAAAATACGCGGGCTGCTTACCCAATCAGCCATATTCCTAACGCGACCCGAGATGGTCTTGGCGGTCACCCGACCAACATCATCATGCTGACCGCCGACGCCTTTGGGGTACTTCCTCCGATTGCTAGACTTACCCCAGCGCAGGCGATGTATCATTTCCTTTCCGGCTACACCGCCAAAGTTGCCGGGACGGAGCAGGGCATCACTGAGCCGCAGGCCACCTTTAGCGCCTGCTTCGGCGCGCCCTTCATGGCACTCTCGCCGACTGTGTATGCTGATCTCCTAGGCGAGAAAATCACCAGGCATCAGGTTAATGTCTGGTTGATAAATACCGGTTGGAGCGGCGGGCCATACGGTGTGGGGGAGCGGATGAAAATCGCCTACACCCGAGCAATGGTTCATGCTGCGTTGAGCGGCGAACTCACAGAGGTTGCGACGATCCCCGATCCCATCTTTGGCGTTGCCGTGCCTGCAAGTGTCCCCGACGTACCATCAGAAGTTCTCAACCCGCGCAATACCTGGATGGATAAGGAAGCCTATGACACACAGGCCCACAAACTGGCGGTTATGTTTTCTGAGAACTTCAAGGCGTTTAACGATCAGGTTTCGTCTGAGGTGAAGGTTGCCGGACCCAAGTTGTAATCGGGGTCACATAAGATCAGCTGAAGGCAGCGTTGGGGATAAAAATGGTGATCCAGTTTCTCATTGACAATCCGCTATTCATGCTGTTTTTAATCGCAGCTATTGGCTATCCGTTAGGGCGTATCAAGATTCGCGGAAGCAGCCTGGGCGTCGCAGCCGTACTGTTTGTGGGTCTCGCTATAGGCGCATTAGACCCAAACCTGAAGCTGCCTGACGTGCTTTACCAGCTTGGTTTGGTCGTGTTCGTCTACACCATTGGCTTGAGCAGTGGGCCGGGGTTTTTTGCCTCACTGCGACGCAAGGGGTTGCGTGACAACCTCTTCATAGCGGTGATGCTGATGCTGGCGACGGGCCTGACCATCGTCATATATGGTGCGCTTCGCCTGACACCGGCGCTGACAGCGGGCATGTATGCAGGTAGCCTTACCAATACACCGGCGTTGGCGAATGTGCTGGATTATATTGAAAACTATACGCCTCAAACCGAGATTGACCAGTTGCTTGTTGAGCCAGTGGTGGGCTATTCACTGACCTATCCCATGGGTGTGATCGGTATGATCCTTGGGATCTCCCTGATGCAGCGGCTCTGGAAGGTGGATTACACTCGCGAAGCGCGGAGCCTGCCGGAATCCGAGGCAGGAAAACCGCTGCAAGGCCGTACTGTTCACATTACTGCCCCTGAAGCTGCTCAGGCCACCATCGAGGAACTGGTTCAGCAACAGGGATGGGATGTGATCTTTGGGCGCCTACAACATCGCGGCCACGTCTCGCTTTCCAATGGTCAGAGCCGTTTCGAGATGGGAGATTTGGTAAGTGTTATTGGCTCGCCTGAGGAACTTGACGTTGTAACCGCCTATCTGGGCAAAGTGAGCGATGAACAACTTGAATTCGACCGGAGCCTGCTCGACCACCGGCGTGTCTTCGTCTCCAATCCCAGGGTGGTGGGGCATCGCCTGCGTGACCTCAACCTGCCTCAGCATTTCGGTGCCCTGGTGACTCGCTTGCGACGTGGTGACGTGGATTTTCTACCCCATGAGGACACGGTGTTACAGCCTGGCGACCGGGTGCGAGTGGTCGCGCCACGCACACATATGGACGCAGTGAGCGCTTTTTTCGGCGATTCCTATCGTTCTCTAAGCGAAATTGATTTCATGACCTTTAGCCTTGGCCTGGCGCTGGGACTGCTGCTGGGGCTGATCCCGATCCCGCTGCCGAGCGGTATGACCCTCAGACTTGGATTGGCGGGCGGCCCACTGATCGTCGCCATGGTACTGGGGAGACTGGGACGCACCGGTCCGCTGGTGTGGAGCCTGCCCTACAGTGCTAACCTTACCTTGCGCCAGGTGGGTTTGATCCTTTTCTTAGCTGGGGTGGGCACGCGCTCCGGCTATGCCTTTGTGACCACCCTCACTCAGGGCCAGGGGGCGGCGATTTTCCTGGCCGGCGCATCTATCACTTTTAGCGTCGCCCTGGCGACTCTCTGGGTGGGACATCAATTCCTCAAAATACCGATGGGCTTGCTGATCGGGATGCTGTCCGGCTTACAGACACAGCCTGCGGTGCTGGGTTTCGCATTGGAACAAGCCGACAATGAATTGCCCAACATCGGCTACGCCGCTGTCTATCCTACCGCCACGATCGCTAAAATTCTCGTAGCGCAATTACTGGTGGTTGTTTTATGGTGAAAACGGCGCAATCTTACCCGAATATTAGAAACAGTATTCTTTTAGTGGAAAGTGGTGGCAAGTATGAAACGAATTGTACATAAATTGCAGAAGAGTCGTATTTCTCATAATGATGGAGTTAGTCATATCAAGGCAGGATCACGGGGCTTTTGTTTGATGAAGACGAAACATTATAAGACGAGCAGATACATCAGCGAGGTCTTCCCATACAGATGGTCTTCCCTGGGCGTGTAATGGTGTTGATGTCTCTACAGTTGGTGTATACATCAGGGAAAAAAACACTAAGTAGAGTAGATATAACCAAATGATGATTTTGAACTTGCTCGTTGTCGAAGATGAACCCGAATTTGCCGACTATCTGCGACGCGGACTGTCATATGACGGCTATCAGGTTCGGGTTGCCTCCTCCGCTGAAGCCGGACTGGAAGAGGTTCGTCGAAGTCCACCTGATTTGATTATTTTCGATGTGATGCTGCCTCTTATGGATGGCATTATGGCTTGTCGTTGTCTGCGTGAATGGGGATACGCTGGCCCCGTATTGATGCTGACCGCCCGCGATGCGATTGATGATCGTGTGACCGGGTTAGATTCCGGCGCAGATGACTATCTGGCAAAACCCTTTGATTTTGATGAACTTTTGGCGCGATTACGGGCGCTTCTGCGCCGCAGGGGTTATGGAACCTCAATTCTCTCCTTTGCTGACGTGGAACTAGATACTCGTCTTCGCACAGCCGCACGTCGCGGTTCAACCATCACTCTGAGCCGCACTGAGTATGATTTACTGCTCTTTTTTCTATCTTACCCGGAACAAACGCTTACCCGTGAAGTCTTGCTTGAAAATATTTGGGGCACCGCGCCGGGATTGAATTCTAATGTGCTCGATATTTATATTTCTCGCCTTCGCCACAAACTCGGAGAACCGCCGCTTATCCACACCCTCTATGGCATTGGTTATGTGTTAAAAAAATGATTTCACTGAAGTGGCGACTCACCTTATGGTACGTAGCCTTCACAGTTTTCGGGCTGTTAGGGTTGATGTCCATTTCTTATTATTTGTTTTCTATATCGCTTCAGAACGAGATTGACCGCACCCTCGCCGAGCGCGCCAATCATGTCGTTGACGCGCTCGCCATCACCCCGAATCGCCCGATACAGGGCGTCTCTTTGGGAACAACGGATGAGTTCAGCGCGCCAGGGGTCTTCCTGCAAATTCTAAACGCCGATGGAGAAGTCGTCGCCCGTTCTTTCAATCTAGGCACACGGCGGCTGCCGCTGCCAACCCTAAGCGAGGTGAAAACGCTCGCCCCTTCGTACTATACGCTGCGGATTGACGAACAGCCAGTTCGTCTCTCTTACAAACCGCTGACGCGCGAGGGCAGAATTGTGGGCGTAGTGCAGGTTGGTCAATCGCTCATTGGTTTGGAGACCACTCTGAGCCAGCTACGCTTGATTTACACCATCGGCGCAGCCGCCGTACTGCTCTTTGGTCTACTCACCGGTTGGGTGGTTGCACATTTCGGTCTAAAGCCGGTTGTACACCTCACAGCTACTGCACGGGACATCGTTCGCGCTGAAGACCTCGCACGCCGTGTGCCCGCTCCTAGAACAAAAGATGAAATTGCAGTTTTAGCAGCTACCTTCAACCAGATGTTAGACCGGCTTCAATCGTTGTTTGAGGGGCAGCACCAATTCCTGTCTGAAGTCGCCCACGAGCTGCGTACTCCGCTGAGTACCATGCTGGGTAATGTCGATCTGATTGTCCATTATGGGGAAGATGCAGAACGGCGTAGCGAGACGATCAGGGCGCTCCAGCGCACCGGACGGCACGTCGCTCGACTGTTAGACGATTTGCTGCTTCTGGCCCAAGCCGAGGCTGGATGGCATCTCCAGATGCGCCCTTTTTCGATTGACGACATTCTGATTGAAGTTTACGAAGCCTCATTCAACCCTAAGCTCCAACTCCAGACCTGCGAGCCTGCTTACGTGCAAGGCGATCCAGACCGTCTGCGCCAGGTCCTCATGAACCTGCTTGACAACGCGATGAAATATTCGCCTTCAGAAAGCATCATTGCGCTTGACTTATGGCGGGAGAATGATCGCGTATGGATGCAGGTCAGAAATGTTGGAGCCAACATTCCACAGGAGGCCCTTTCGCAAGTCTTTGCCCCCTTTTTCCGTCTACAGACACATTCGTGGCAGCCGGGCACCGGGTTAGGGTTAACGATCGTGCGCTGGATCGTCCAGGAACACGGCGGCGAAATCAGTGTCGAGAGTTCCCTTGAAAACGGGATGACTATCAAATTCTGGCTGCCAGCATACGACTTACCCGTCACGTAATTGAAACTGAGACAGTTGTTCCTTTCTCTGTTCAGGGTAACTGAAATATAACCTTTTCTCATCAAATTGACAGAATTTGGAGAGAACTTTTTAAATCGGTTTGGTTAGTCTTTATGAGTTTATGGCTTGCATATATTCCGAGGATAACCCAGAACTTCTCACCTTGCTAATGGATTATCGTGAACAGTTGAATTATGAACCGCAAAGAACGCACCATATTCGTAACGATTATCGTCAATATCCTGCTGATCCTCTTCAAATTCGGGTTAGCGGGCGCTTCTGGAAGTGAGGCGCTCCAAGCAAGCGCTGTTCATTCGGTCACGGATGCGGCGATTGGCGTATTTGTTCTGCTCGGCCTGTTCATTGGTCGATGGGATGCCTCGCGTCCAGCGGTCAAGCAGCGCTTTAGCCAGATTGAGAATTGGATCGCTCTGGTTGTGGCAGCAGCCATCTTCTACGTCGCCTACGACATCGTAATCGAAGTCTTGAGCGGTGAAACGCCCGAACTCCGAAATCTCGGTGTGATCACTATTGCTTCTCTGATCACAGTGGCCGCCGCCTATTTCATCGCACGTTATAAACAGTATGTCGGTAAGCAGACCAACTCGCCAGCGCTGCTCGCCAGCGGCGCACACTCGCAAATGGACATTTATGCGGCCATTGTGGTGGTGGTCGGACTGGCGGGGTCGGCGCTAGGGCTGCCCAATCTTGACCGAGCAGCAGCAGCGGTCGTGGTCGTATTCATCGTGTTTTCGGGTTACGAAATTGCTGTTTCTGCTATCAGCGCCCTTCGCCGACATGAGGTGTTAGAAATTGATGGCGAACCCGGCCATCAACATGCACCGAGAAAATTGTGGCGATTATTTCTCCCGATTGCAGGCATATCTCTGGTCATTGTGTATTTGCTCTCCGGGTTATACGTCGTTCAGCCCGGAGAGATTGCCGTTGTCCGTCGTTTTGGGCAAGTCGTCACGCCTGATGTTGGACCAGGGCTGCACTACCGATTACCCTGGCCCATAGATCGCGTTGATATCGTGGATGCCGCGTCTATCCGGCGCGCTGAACCCGGGGCGAGCCTGATGCTGACTGGCGATCAAAATCTGATCTCAGTGCGCTTCAGCCTACACTATGTTGTGACTGATGCAGCGGCTTTTCTGCTGAATGTTGGCGATCCAGCCCGACTGGTCACGCAGGCTGGCGAGTCCGCCATGCGCCAGGTGGTTGCCCAGGAAAGTGTGGATTCGTTATTGACGGTAGACAAGGCAGAAATCGAAGAACGGGTGAACGCATTCGCGCAGTCCACGTTGGACGCTTACAACGCCGGACTACAAGTTGTTGGTATACAACTTCTTGAAAGCAATCCGCCGGCTGAAGTCGCAGATGCGTTCCGCGACATCGCCAGCGCCCGTGAGGATCAAAATACGTTTATTAACGAGGCTCAGGCTTATGCCAACGAGATCGTTCCGATAGCGCGTGGCGATGCTGCGACTACCGTTCAAAACGCGAATGCCTACTACTCTGAAAAAATCGGTCAGGCCAATGGCGATGCGGTGGTGTTCGCCAATCAGCAGGCAGCCTACGCCGAGTCGTCGGACATCACCCGTCTACGCATGTATCTCGTTGCGATGGAAAGCGTTCTACCGGGCGTGCGCAAATTTATCCTCGATCCAAGCATCCAGCTAGAGACAACTGATTTGTGGTTTCAGGGTGGCAGCAGCATTCAATCACTGCCACCGCTGCCGTAAAAATGGAGTTGCGATATGAAAATCCTGCGAAATGTCATCATCGCCGTGATTGCGCTCGGTTTTTTGGCGATCAATCTGGTCTTTTTCCAGGTTGACGCGACCGAGGCGGCGGTTGTGACCCAATTTGGTGAACCTGTACGCACGATCACCGACCCTGGCTTGTACACTAAGCTCCCAGACCCGCTTCAGAGTGTCGTTCGTATCAACACTCAGCTACAGGTATACAACCTGCCACGGACTGAGTTCCTGACCAGCGACCGTAATAACATCGTGCTTGAGGCCTATGCAACCTGGCAGGTCACGGAATCGCTGCTGTTTTTGCGAACTGTACGTGATACAGTAAACGCTCAGACTCGACTTGCAGACATCATCAACTCGGAGATCGGCAGCGCGCTCGGTCAGGTTGAGCTACAGCAGTTGGTTTCCACAGATACAACCCAGGTCATGCTGTCCGAAACCCTCTCAACGATTACTGAGGAAGCTGCCGCACGTACATCTGATTTCGGTTTCACCGTAACGGATGTACGGCTCCGGGAACTAACCTTCCCACAGGCAAACCTGACCAGTGTGTTTCAACGCATGAGATCCGAGCGTGAAGCGATTGCTCGGCAGCTTCGTTCCGAAGGGACAGAGCAAGCAGCGGAAATACGCGCAAATGCAGATGCAGATGCCGCGCAGATTCTCGCCGATGCCAATCAACAGGCGGCAGAGATACGCGGTCAGGCAGACGCAGATGCTATTGCGATTTATGCCGCCGCTTTTGGGTTAGACCCCGAATTTTACCAGTTCTCGCGCACATTACAGGCGTATGCAGCGTTTATCGATCAGAACACCACCCTGATTTTGCCTTCCGACTCGCCGCTCCTGAATTATCTCAATGCGGCTGGGAGCAGCTTTTCACTGAATCCGGGCGTGGATGACAATCAAGTTGAGCTCTCGCCTACAGAAGTCGCTCCGGCTGAACCGATGCTGACACCAACACCCCAGGGAGGTTGAATTCGATGAGTGAGACTCCTCCAACACCACCTGAGCGCCCATCCCCCAATTGGGGCGATGTGCTGCACAGTGTTGTTCAAGCTCTTGGACGCCTTGCTCGTTTTGTAGCAGGCGATGATGAATCGCCCCTCGCAGACTTGCAGGCTGCATTTGGCAATCTCAAACCCCATCGTATCCTATTGATGTTGGCGATTTTAGCCGTTCTGGGATACCTGCTGACAGGTATATACGTGGTCGCGCCGGGGGAAGCGGCGGTAGTACGACGTTTTGGCGCGGTTGTTGAACCCAACGTCGCACCGGGGCTGCACTACCGATTGCCTTGGCCCATTGACCGTGTTGACATCGTGAACGTCAGTGAGGTGCGCCGTGAGGTGGTCGGTGTCCTCGCTCCTGAAGAAGATCATGTACATCCCGAACCACCTTCAAAATTGCAGGTCTTATCCGGCGATACCAACGTCATTGATGTCGAGATTATCGTCCAATACCAGGTAGGTGATCCGGCTGCCTATCTTGTCAATGTGGAGTTTGCCCCTTATCGCCTCGTGCGCGATATCGCGCGTCAGGCGGTAACAATCGTGATGAGTCAACTGCCGGTCGATGCCATTTTGACGACGGAACGCCAAACGCTTCAAAACACTATTCGCGCCGAAACGCAGCGGCGCCTGGATGCTTATCAGAGCGGCTTGATTGTTGTAGGGATCAATTTGCAGAAGGCTTTCCCCCCGGACGAGGTAGCGAATGCTTTTGTCGATGTGAGCAGCGCACGCGTGGATAGAGAACGCACCATCAACGATGCCAACGGTTACGCGAACAGTCTGCTTCCTCAGACGCGCGGTGAGGCCCAACAAATACTTGCCAATGCAGCAGCTTATCGTTCAGACATTATCGCACAGGCAAACGGCGAGGCGCAGGCATTCGAGACGATCCTGGCGGAGTACCAGACGAATTCCGCAATTTACGGCAAAGACATTACCCACTACCGGCTGTTTTTGGAAACGCTGGAATCGATCCTACCGCGTGCGCAAATTTACGTGGTGAATATTCAAAACGGCGAAACGGTGAACCTGCGCTTGCTCGGCAGCGTGTCTCCATCTGAAACACCCGTCCCATGAAAAATTTCCAGCGGGAGCAAGGTTTTTAAGCATGAGTGAGGTTTGGAAGCAGGCCTGGGAAGACATTCTCAACTCGATACGAGGTGAAGCAAAATCGGAAGTATCTGTCTTGTCCGCAGTTTCCGAAGTCGTGTCGGATGGGCAGAAACTGGAAGCGGATGCCGCTGAACACCCCATTGAAGATGCCCCGTTAACGACAGTAGTTGTTTCTCCACAGGAAGCGGATTCTGTTGCAGAGACACAGCCGGCACCAGCGCAGTCTATCAGCACAGAGAGGGAACCCGAAGTTCCTCCTACGGAAATCGAGACTGCGCGTCTGTGGCGGCGAATTCGAGAGAATGCCGTATTGCTAATCGCCATAGTGATCGTGGTGGCAGTGGTATGGATTTCGAGCCGCAGCGGTTCGCTTTCAGGGCCACAACCGCCCGCGCCCGATGTGATAGCCACATTCAACGGCGGGCAGATCACCATTGCCGACCTTGAAGCACATCTGGCTTTGCTCGCACCGGATGAAATCCAGGAGGGCATGAGTTCACCATTTATCTTACAACTGATGGTGCAGCATATGGTGGCCGATGAACTTGCCAGGCAGTGGGCTGACAATCGCCAGCCGGACAACAACGAAATGTTCGCTCATACAATGGAGCATATCACAGAAGACATCAACCTAACCTCGTTCGAATCGCAACTGCACGAGAACGCCGTGATGGTTGCCGAGAGTGAAATCCAAAACTACTACTATGAAAATAGAGAGCAGTTTGGCGATCAAGCGCTGGACACAGTTCGTGAGACTATTCGTCAAACGTTGGTCGCTGAGCGCGAGCAGGGATATATTGAGGAATATGTACAGCGGCTGAAAGACAACGCATCGATAGCCCGTAACTTCGAGCTTTTGGATGTGCCTGCCCCGACTGAGGACGATTTACGCAGCTACTATGACGAGAACGTAGCCCAATTCACCCTTCCCAAACAGGCAACCGTAGATGAGCTGGAATTTCCAATCGGACAGGATGAAAGCGTCGCGCGTCGGCAAGCGGAGGATGCCCTGTTGAGCCTTCGTTCCGGCGCGACGTTCGAGCAGGTTGCTCAGGAGAATACAAGCGTCATTCTCACTACAACTCTAAGCGTTCCAAAGGGTTCAAGGGAACTATCGTGGGAAACCACCGTTTTCGGGCTTACCGAAGGAGAGATTAGCAGTGTTTTCCGCGCTGGAAATTCATTTTATATCGTGCGTCTCATAGACTTCGAGGATGAGCGCACCCAGACACTTGAGGAAGCCCGTAACCTGATCATGCCTGTTGTCCAGCAGCAGCAAACCGACATCTGGTTTCAGGAAAATGCGGATAGAACCCTGCTAACGATTAATGGCCGCAGATACACTGTAGGGCAGTTCTATCGGGAGTATCAAGAACTAGCACCGACAATCCAGGCACAGTTTTCCGGATCAGAAGGAATGCGTAACCTGGCGGAGAAGTTAATCGAGCGCCTGCTGCTGGTCGAGGACACCTACGATCAGCTTTTAGACTCGCAGAACCAACCGTTGATTGAGGATGCGCGCCTGGAAGTGCTCAAGCAGATGATGGATCAGGAGGATGTAGACGATCAAATTGAAGTCACGGATGAGGAAATGCGGCAGTTTTATGACGAGAACCAGGACTTGATGGCTCAACCCCCGGAAGCGCGCATTCGCTACATTCGTATCGGCTTAGGTTCGAGCGAGGACGAAGCACAGCGGGCGCGAGAACGGGCCGATGAAGCCTACAATCGGCTCGTTCCTGGGGCGCTGCAAAGTGGTGAAGACTTCGCTGCTATCGCCCGGGAATACTCAGAAGACCCGGAAACGGCAGCCAACGGCGGGGAATTTCCCGGTTGGATTGGGGAAAGCAATGATCTGCTGGCAGAAATCGAACTCCATCCATTTCACGAACGGGTTTTGACATTACGGCCTGGTGAAATCAGCCCGATCTTCGAGTTTGGTGATAGTCTGTATATCGTTCAGGTGATTGAGCGCACTGAGCCGGAATCGTTGACATTCGAGCAAGCACGGCCCTACATTCAGGAAATTCTTTATCAGCAGGAACACGAAGCACTGACAGCTCAGCTAGAGAACACCCTACTCGAACAAGCCGGTCTCACGATCTATCCAGGTGTCCTAGAGTCCTATTTCAACCAGCGTCCCTCACCCTAAACATGGCTAGGATTCACCATCGGGCGCGGATGCAATCCACAGATTATTAGGCTCACGACGCTCGTCGAGATCACCGAGCAGATGGCGATGCTTTGCTCGAAGCGGTTTGGACTATTCAGCGGGGATTATCATGAACAGGCAAGTATCCAAACACTGGTCGTCAAACGCTTCCTCCCTCATCAGCAAACTCAACCTTGTAACATGCATCACGAAACGGATTCATAGCAAAGCCGGCGTCCCTGAAAGTCAGTAAGCGGAGCCACGCCTGTGTTTGTCACATCGGACTTAGCACAGCTAATTACCCATATCAGGCATGTTTGATGGCATAGGTGTTAATGTTATCTGCATGTCGCTGGGGCGCTCCATGCCTGGCATGTTCATCGATCCATTATCAACGTCAACAACTTGCGTTTGATCGGCGGTATAAATCACCCAGATCATATATAGAATGAGTCCCAACGCGAAAATCCAGCCGATTTTGAGACTCTTCTTTCCCCTTGGTCCATAGGTTGGTTGCCCCATATCATTCTCGCTCCTTCAGCCTTTTAGAACGTTTTGATCTGCTTGGTAAAGCGTTCACACCTTCTGTTTAGCCTTCCTAATCTGCACAGGTTGCCGGTAATTAAGTTCAGATTTGGGATAAGTGGTGCAAAGTTGAGTAAAGCCGCCGGTGAGCAACGCGCGCTCCCATATTGGGTGGTACACCTTTATGCCGCCAACAAGCCAAGCAAGCTCACCTTGGATTGGCTTAAGATGTGATCAATTGGATTTAGTGTTCATACCTCAAGCCGTCATCAATCTGGTTTGTCGCGCTCCACAGACACGAACTCAGCGCCACTGATCACGTAAATTTCCCCCGCGTTTATCTGATCATTGTTTAAGCCATCTCCCCCCATTCCATTGGGAATGATATCTGGTACCTCGTCTCCATCCACATCGTAGACTGCCAGGCCATAAGCCATCATATCTTCTGCATCAGCGCCAATAACATAGGATATACGTAGATCTTCCAGATTGGATGGTAAAAGGATGTAACCGCCAGTATTTGGCAAATCGCCGAATTGACCGAAAATTACTGCGAGCATCCCTGCGTTCTGCCGAACCAGCAAATCGTACCCCACCGGATCATAATTGGGTGCCCCGTAGAACAAATCATCGATGCCATCACCGTCAATGTCTGCCAGTCGGAGAATGTCACCACCTTTGCTGTCGGGTTGGTCTGGATAGATTACCAATGCCTGATCCTGCGGTGGATTGGCAAGATCAATCATCCGTCCGGGAAACGGCTGTTTTCCATATATCACCCAGGCTTCACCGGCTGCTTCCATCCAATTGTTGAGACCAGCAGCAACTAAGGTACCCAGAACAAGGTCGTTCTTACCATCACCGTTCAGATCACCGATAGCGATTTCTTCACCCAGAAGATCGTTGGCATCAGCCCCGTAGACGACGGCCATTTGCTCGTTAATGGGCACGCCCGAATTGTCCAGCAACGAAGCGAGGTCAATGACTTCGCCTCTCAAACTTGAACGTCCAAAAATGATAAAAGTGTCTCCGCTGTTGAAACGAGCATTCCCTGGTCCATCGCCACCACCGAAATCCAGACCGCCTAGACCAGCAGAGCCACGCCAGAGCGCTGCACTGACAATCGCATCGTCATAGCCGTCATTATTGAGATCACCGCCAAGTGTGGTTGAACCCAGAAGATCGTCAGGATCGGCACCAATGATCCGTGTTGCAGTCGATGGGGGGTAGGCCATGTCAATTGGCGAGACGTAGTCATCCGTTAGATTACTGGAGCCATAAATAATCCATGCTTCGCCAGCGTTGATGCGGGCACCAACTTCTCCATCGGCTTGATTCGCGCCAATGAGCAAATCGGCATAGCCATCCCCATCGAAATCCCCGCCATCCACCCAAATTCCAAAGCGATCTTCCCTGGCAGCACCGTAGAATGTAATGACATTAGCTGATGATGCGAGTAAATCCAGCGTGCTCTGATCAGCGAAATCTGAACTTCCCAAGACCAGGTAAGCGGCTCCCGCATTGGGCCGGACGCCACTGTGGCCGGCGCTGTTCTGCGCACCGAATAGCAAATCATCGTAGCCATCGTTGTTGAAGTCATCAACATACACTTGAGTACCAGCCATATCGTCTGCCCGCGCGCCATTTATGGTCAACACGATATGGGAAAGGCTGGTATTTTCCTCTAAAGCGATGCGTCCTCCTATTTGACACAGGTTCATAATAATACGTAGATGGCCCGCGTTTGTCCGCAAGCCTTCACTCCCGAACACACTGGCATTTTGTCCGGCAACCGCGATATCACCGCAGCCATTCCCATCAAAGTCACCGACAGCTAGGGGTTGTCCGGTTGTTGAGGATTGCGCGGGTGTATCGTAGAAGGTAAACATTCCAGTCTGTTCGGTGTCCTTAAGGTCCCAGGGCCGTCCACCAGATGGCTCATCCTCTGTCTGAGCACTGGTCCCGAATGTCCCGAAGAGGGCGCCGCAAAGTAACACAAGAATCAATGAATATGTCTGCATCATAATGATAGACCTTGCTGTAAATGTGGATTAAATGTTGATTCGATTGGCGAAGACAGCAATACGCTGTGTATTCACGCGATAGGGATAGCATGAGATTAGGGTTGCAGTGGGACCATCACGAGTCTCCATGACGTACACATCACTGGGTTCGACTATTTGCCATCCCTGAATATCATAAGTGAAGGCTTGGGTCTGAGACTGTATCTGGAATTGATCGCCTGCCTCCAATTGATCCAGGTATCGGAATAGCTCACCATAGATATCATTGTGGGCCGCTAACACAACATTGCCCACGGGATCTGCAGGCGAAATGCCATTGGGGACTTGTCCAACGCCAAGTTTCAATGACTCCCAGTCAATGCCTTGTACGATAGTGCTATCAATGTTGAGTTTAGGAACCACCAACCGCAGGGCTGTTTCGTTGGTCACGGGCGGAGGCTGAATGGGCGGTGCGAAAATCTGATCTTGAACCAGGGGTATCAAATTATCGGGGATTTCGGCGAAGTTAAACTGGCTGCGGTTCTGATCATCCGGTGGTGTATGACCGCCGGGCAAAACGATTTGCTCAATTCGCAGTTGCGGTGTAGGGGCAATGGTTGGAAGGGCCGCTCGCTGCCAGGCATCTGCGGTGGATTGAGCAGCCGCTGTCTGATCTTCGACACGCTCAACGGAAATTGTAAGTAGAACACCCAGGATGACAACCGCCATCACAGCGATAATTTCAACTGGCAGCAAGATGCGATGCAGAATCTCAAGCCACTGATTCTTTGTTCGTATAGTATTGGCAAAATGATCTCGGCCTTCAATGAAAAAGTCTGACATATCCGGGTTCCCGTTGGTAACCTTCCCTGACGCATCGTCGAGCGCATGGCTGCCAAAAGGCGTATTGATGGATGATAAAGCAACCTTCTCAACCATCGAATTATTGTGTTTATCCCCATAGAGCTGGCCTAAGCGGGCTTCACGACGCTTGATTGCCAGAACACGTTCTATTTCTTTTATTGATAACTCATCGATGGCGTGTTGGTCAGGCATCCGGCTTCCTCTACAATCAAGTTATGGAACTTGCGTAACAATTGGCGTTTCTGTAGCTGGTATCACCGTCGGGAAGGATTGGGGAGATGCCAACAGCAGAGGATCGGTCAATAGGTCCTCCGGCGAAATACCGCCGGGAGTACGCGGCAGGGCAGTGGGTAATATGTCACCCGGCGCGCGCCGGCGAATAAGAAACGCCTCCATAAACGGCAGTACCGCCATGACCCGCTGCTGTTGTCCTGGAAGCAACACACTCTGAAAAATGACGATAGCCACGACACTGCCAACGAAGATGAGCAGCACAAACAATATGATAAACTTCAACCAACGGGGAGGCCGCTGCGTTCGTCTTCTGATATCGCCAGATTTGGTTTGCCTTGTCTTCAGATGCTCCGTAATTTCCTCACCCTAACCGGCTAAACCTGGCCGCCAAGAGTCTGACGCCCCAGATCACTTTCAGGGCTGAATTCATCCGATATGATCTCGACGATGGTGCCTTCATCGGCCCAGTCATATAGCACCTTTGCCTCATCATCGCGTGACATCACACAACCCAGCGTATAGGGTGTGCCGACGCTGTTGCCGCCCAAGTAAGTGCCATCCGGCAGTAAAACCGCTCCATGAAAACCATTCACGAGGCCGGGCACAACTTCGTAAATGCCCATAAACCAGTTCATTTCCCACTGTCCGCAACCCGTCTCGCCACAAAGCGTGTAACTGCTGCCATAGGCAACCGGCTCATGGCTGAAAATCTGGTAAATACCGGGGGATGTAGGCGCAGAGGTGATGCCGGACGAGATGCGCCAGTTGAAGACTTCGACACCGTTTTCGTAGGCGACCATCGACTGTGTATCCAGATTAACGATGATCCGTTTACTGGCGACCGGATCAAGTGGAACGGTCGCGTCACGCGAGGGGATGCTCAAGGTGTCGCCGGGTGACAACTGGCTCAAGTCCCGCCCGGGATTGTTTTCTTCGATCAGAAAAAAAGGAAGGCCAGTCTTGCGCGCGATTCCATAGGCCGTATCGCCAGCAGCCACCGTATAGACTGTAGGGCGATGTCGGATACGAAACTGAACATTACTGCGTCTGCTTCTGAACGCCTCCTGGATTTCTTGCATAACTTTTGCTCTATCGAGGTACAGTTCCTTTTCTTGCTGATCCCTGGACTCATTTAGTGCGGTATTCAGGGCTTCAAGAAACGGTGCGAAAGTTTCTTCTCGCAAGGTCAGACCATCATGACGCACCTCTAGCCAGGATGTAAACGTATCACGGTCTGTGCGCCAATCGATGAATTCGTTTGTGAAGGGATCGTAACCCCGCATGGCGAACGGCTGGTTGGCAAGTTGGCGAGCATCTTCCAGATAGGGGATCGGATCGACCATATCGGGTTCCACCCTGTTGGTTACCAACTGTAGCCTGAGCCGCTGGGCTATTTCAACAGGTCCTTGTGTCAGAAGCTCCAGTGTCGCACCAACATCCAGCATCCGGCCATCACGTCCCGGTACGCCCACCAGTGCGTCGCCCTCCCATTTATATCCTGCATTGACTGGCGCGAAGCTCACTTCTTCCGAAATGGTCAGCAAGTACTCCTGAGCAGTCAAGTAATCGACCTCTACAACAGGTGGAACACCATTGCCGAAAGGGATGCCAGACAGGCCAATGCCGAGCGCGGATTGGGCGGTTTGGCGCGCATCGAGCGACAGTCCCAATTGACTCGGACTGGCGGTCCATGTGCGATCCTCATCGACCAGTTGGATGCGCAAATCGTCATACCAGGCGTCGCGCAGAGCGGTTGCCGCTTCATCTACGGTCATGTCACCGATGTAAATGCCCACCACCCAGATATTAGGGAAAATACGGCCCGCCAGGAGATGGGCGGCGATATACAAGAATAGAGCGGTTACAGGAACAGCCAGTAGGGCTTTAGCGATCGTCGGATTGCGCTGAATATACCACAATCGATCCTGTACAAACCATATGGTTCGCTCAAATTTCGTTATATCCGGCACAGGCCGTCGCTTGACCATCGCTTCACGTTTACGCTCGCGGGCTATCTGCCGCTGACGGGCGCTACTGACATGATGCCGCCGAGTGACTTGCTCATTCATCTCTTGCTGCCTCCGGTTCAATAATCAGATTAGGCATGATGGGAGATTTGCACGCAGTGAAATCAAGATCAGTCGTGTACGTGAACAAAGGCATTAAACACTTCCACTACGAAATGACAGAGATATTTCTACTATGAAATTAGCCTATTCTAATCGTGATGCCATGCGCCATTTGGCGGGTTACGGTGGGAACCGACACTATGGGGTAGGGCTAACTGGCAGGTGTAATGACATCGGGTTGGTTCAAATATGCATCGAGCACCTGCCAGTAGAGAATGACAACAGCTTCTTCAAGGGGACGGGTTTACGGCTGCCTGGTCAGTTCGGGGTGTTTCTGGTCAGACAGGAATCTTTCTATATGAGACAAGCTTCTTCAAAAGCTGGAATTAAGCAGATAGCAGCGTGACACCCGGTCTGCAATATGGACACATCCCATATTCGTTACATGCCAAATGGCATATTTCTTGAAAAAATGGAAAAGCTGGCTGGCGCTCTGCCGAACCAGCCTTTCCAGTTCGATACTCTCGTTATGCTTCGTGCGCAGTCACATCAACGAAATCGCCGTGCCAGTGATGAAGCCAGACCTGTTCATTGTAGCCGTTTACGCTCAGCATTCCAATGATTTCGCCATCTTGCAGGACGTGAAGGGTGTAGTAGCCGTAAAAGGCATCCGCTTCGTCACTGGCCTGAGTTCCTGGAAGAACCTCATCCAGATAAAGTTGGGCTAGTTCGGTCGCCTGTTCGGACGATACCGGCATGTCATCACCACTGTCCGTTGGCCGGAACAAACCCATGCCGCGTGTCATCATACCATAACGCAGATTCCACATCATGTTAGGACCCGGTTCGCCGACAACGACGCCGGTCTGGGGATCGATGAGGAACTCGAACGCACCTTGCCCGGTCTCAGCCTCACGTGCCTGAGCATAGAAATGGTTGCTGAACTGCATGACCTCTGCCAGTTCCAGGGGTTGCTCGCTCTCCCAGGTGCCGATATACGCCTGAGCCACCCCAACAGCTTCTTCCAGTGTCAGGGCATCACCTGCCGGTGCCAGGTCCGAGGGCGGAGTCCAGGCACCCATCATGCCGGTTCCAGGCCCAAAGCGCATAGTCGATTGATCGAAGCCCATCATGTTGTGCATCATCATGCCATTCATGCGGCCCATCATCCCGCCCATCATGCCCATACCAAACATCCCCTGTTGAGCACAGGCTTCTGACAAATTAAGATCGCGCGTGCCTCGGCCCATCATGCCACCGAACATCTCATCGAAGCCACAGGGTGGGTTATCCGGTCCCTGAGCAGAGGCTGCCAGGACCCCCGATATCAGCACAGTGGCTAAGATCACGATGACCACAAGCGTGCTTTTGGACAGTTGCTTCATTGGTTTTTCTCCTTCAAGTTATCCAGGATCTTGTAATACTCATCGCTCGAGATTTCACCACTTGCGTAGCGAGCTTTAGCGATGTCCTTCGGCGAACGCGGTTCGGAACTGATTTGCTGGTTCTGAGCGAACAGGGTTCGCAGGAACCAGACAGCCAGCACGATAATGGCAATCCAGAACACGATCATCCAGAAACCACCTCCCCACATATCAAATCCGTACATCATGTGCCTGCTTCTCCTCTGTGTTTTACGTTGATGTTTCGATTATGCGGAGTAGATTTAACGCTTCTGTGACGCAGATGTGACAATTAGATGAAGTTCGAGTATGAGGTTTTGAGCGCTGTGGCCTCGGTCAATCATTAGCGAGAGTTTGCAGCATTACTGAGCACAACATTGTGATGGTGGATACGTGGAAGCAAGTGATACGACAGTCATTGAGGCTGATGCTCAGATAATGCAGGACGTGATCTTCCATCAAGGAGGCTATACAGAGGCTGTGTATAACCCTATCTCCACGAGAAATCTGGCAGGCTACAGTGTGGTGATTACCTGCTGTAACCGAAGGTGAATGTCATCTGCAATAGCCTTGATTTTGGGTTTTTCTGTTATTTGCATTGTTACGCCCGGATCAAGAATTGTAATGCCCGTCGTGCCTATGTGGCGATTTTCATAGACAATGACATTGCATAGCAACGGCAGACCAATCTCCGGCTCAGACTGAAGGGTCAGATAGGCCAGTACCGGGTTGCAGGCCCCGAGAATCGTGTATTTCTCAGTGTCAAGACCCAGATACTGGCTGAACATCGTCTGTACGTCAACCTGTGTGATGTAGCTCAAACCTTGTTCTCTTAGCGCTGCCTTGACCTTCGTAAGCGCCTCATCGTAGGGCAGATCCACACTCGTCCTTAGAAAGGAAGTACACTGTTGATCTGTCATCTGCATTTCCTTTTGAATTGTTCATACAGCAAGAGGTAACGTGAACAGAAAAGTACTGCCCTGTCCTGGCCCGGCACTTTCAGCCCAGAGTCTCCCATTGTGGGCACGGATTATCGCCTGCGAGATCGTCAGACCAATGCCGCTGCCACCGCTCGCACGAGCACGCGATTTGTCAACCCGATAGAACCGCAGAAAGATATGTTCCAGATCTTCAGCGGCCAAACCAATCCCTGTGTCGCGCACAAAGAATCGGACAGCCCCGCCGCGCAGTTCCCAACCAACCATGACCTGTCCCCCTGTAGGGGTATATTGCAGCGCATTGCCAAGTAAATTGAGCAGGACCTGTCGAATGCGGTCATGATCCGCCAGAACGGTGACGGATTTATCTGGTAGATCGAGGCGCAGTTCAATGCCGCTATCTTCAAACTGAGGGTGTATCCACTGGCTGGTCGCTTTTACAAGTTCCGTCGCCTCACAAGGTACGATACTCAATTTGATCTGATCTGATTCTGCCCGCGAGAGTTCCTGTAAATCATGCACCAAACGCTGCAAACGCCCTGCCTCGCGCTGCACCTGCTCAAATGTCTCAGGTGTCGGCTCCATGACTCTATCCAGCAAGCCCTCCATGTAAGCTTGAATTCCTGCTAAAGGTGTTTTGAGTTCGTGACTGATGTCGGCGATGAGTTGTTGGCGAACGGCTTCAGTTTCAGCCAACGCAGCCGCCATCCGGTTGAAACTTCGCGTTAGATCACCCAGTTCATCTTCACTGTAAACCGGCAGACGCTCCTCGTAGTGACCGTTGGCGATACGCTCGCTGGCCCGTACAGCCTGCTGAATGGGCATGGCGATCCGTCGGGTAACGTAAGCGCTGACGATACCGGCGGCCACGGTTGCTGCTGCGGTAGCGATGAGCAATGTGCTGTTTATGGCCTGGCGGAAATTGTTGTTCAGCTCCAATTCAAGCTGCTCCATACCGGTACTCATCATCATAGAGGTCATCGTATCGCGCATACTCTCGACATGCTGGGCAAATGTCACAGGTGCAATTGAGAGCGTCGAAACCCCCATGACCAGCGCGCCAACCAGGATGACAACGAGATAAGATATGAACAATTTCCGGCCCAGACTCATAACAACTCATCCTCGAACCTATAACCTACACCGCGCACTGTCTGGACAAACTGCGGCTCGGCGGGGTTTGTTTCCAGCTTTTGTCGAATGCGCCCAATATGCACATCAACTACGCGCTCGTCACCGTAGAAGTCATAGCCCCACACTTTTTCGAGAAGCTGCGCCCGGCTGAGCACCATCCCCGGATAGGTCGCCAGTGTCTTGAGCAGTTCAAATTCCAGGGCAGTCAGGTCGATATCCTCATCGTCGCGCCAGACTTGATGGCGCTGGCTGTCGATACGAATGTGGGCAAAATTCAAGTTGCTTGACTCGGCGGCTGCGTTGCGGTCGCGGCGAAGAATGGCTTTGACACGCGCCACCAACTCACGCGGGCTGAACGGTTTGGTCACGTAATCATCTGCACCGATCGTCAGGCCCACAATGCGATCGGTCTCTTCCGATTTCGCCGTCAACATCAGGACATAGGCATCGGATTCTCGACGGATATGTTGCAGCACTTCGAAGCCATCCATGCCAGGCAGCATGACATCCAGAATCACGAGTTGAGGTTTATAGCGCTGGAATACCCGCAGTGCCTGTTGACCATCCGTCGCTGTGCGAACGGTATAGCCCTCAGCTTCTAAGTAAGCGATGACGGGTTTACGGATACTCTCTTCGTCATCGACAACCAGAATTGTTGTCATCGTCACCTTACCCGAATTTGTCCAAAGTCAACGATAGTCGCCGGAACTATGTACGTAGACGTAATTGACCTTCTCAACCTCTGGATCAGGCCCTGCAGAACCCATCCACTCGAAAATGAAGCGCGCATCGCTGATGCTCATATTGACACAGCCCCGGCTCTGGCGATAACCAAACAAATCATGCCAGTACGTCCCATGCAGGCTGATAGCCTCATCGAAATACTGTACCCAGGGCACACTTTGCAGCGCATAAGCGTTGGGTGCGCCAGTTGCGCCCGACATGCCGTCACGCTCCAATCGCGCCCAGATTGTGAAAAGGTCCTGATTCGTATCTGTACCGGGTAGACCGCTGGAAATCAACGTGGCAAAGATGGGTTTATCCTCCTCGTAGGCAACGAGATTCTGCTCAAAAAGATCCACAGCAGCCCAGCGGCCAGCAACATTACGCGGGCGTGTGATCTGTTGAGCGATAGACAGATAGCGCTGGTTCACCCACTGATCTGGGCCAATCATATACCAGATCCAACCGTCATCACCTGGCGCTTCGGCAAAGATGTTGACCCGCTCATAGCGTAGGGGCACGCGACCGGTGGCAGGTGATGGTGGGCCACCAGGATACTCAGATGTGTAGATACCGGTTTTGTCTAGAACCCAGGCAAACGGGTGGTCCAGACCATAGGGTAACCGGACTCCTCGAAAGTAGGAGGGTTCAGTGAACTCAGCGACGGTCCGGGCTAGCCAGTGTCCCCCCTCGATTTGGAGCCAGTCTTCGATGCTGGTGTCGAGCGCTCGGACGAAGTTAAAACCGGCAGGGTACTGTCCAACGACGTTGCCACCGGGGGCATCAAACAGATTCGTTGCCTCTGGGCCGATTCGCCAAAAACTGTAGGTGCTAAGAGTGGACAGATCAGGAGCGATTTCCTCGACAGGCGGTTCAGGGAAGGCGTTGATCATTGCCACGCATTCCTGACTGAGCGCACCATCCCCGACCCGACCAGAGCATACCGTCGGATCATACACGAGTTTTGCAGGCTCAAGTGAGCCGACTTCAAGAAGAAACAGCATAACAGCGCCTGTCCCCATGTCTCGAAGGAATTCGCGCCGAGAGCGTATATTTATATCTGTCATTTACAACCTGTACCATTCAATTTACTGACAACAGATGCCGGGAAAGCTTACCTCTCTGTCACCAACAGATCATCAATGATCGCATCGAGCTGTCCTTCCTGGACCGGTGCAATGATAAGGTCGACGATGTTGCCAGCCTGGTCAATGACGAACGTTTCGGGTACACCAGTGATCCGGTAGTCCTCGGAAATGCGGGTTCCAACATCCGGGCCGTTGGGATAGGTGATGCCAAATTCGTCAATGAATGCCAGCGAATTGCTCTCGGTATCCGCATAAGCGATCCCCACCAGCACGACCCCGCGATCACGATACCGTTCCCACATGCTTTGCAGGATGGGCGCTTCATCCCGGCAGGGTACGCACCAGCTTGCCCAGAAGTTGACCACCACGACTTTGCCCCGCTGCGCTCCAAACCGGAAGATTTCGCCATTGAAGGTGGTCAGTGTAAATTCAGGGGCTGGCCCGGTTTCGGGTTGCGTTTGAAGCTGCCGCGCCAGGGCGATACCTATGATCAATACAATCACGACAAGCGCACCGATCAGGAGAACTGATCCCGGACTAAAACCACTTTGAGTGGATCTTGGTTCTTCAAGTAAATCCTGGGCAACGAGGTCTTGCGACATATAAACCTCCTGGGTTATACGTGTGTCAACGCGCGCCCGCTTAGGTACCCAATATAGGCCGGAACCAGGGGCAATACACACGGCGACAGGAAGGACAACAGACCCGCAAGAAAAGCGACCAGATAGGTCGGTGTACCGGCTGCACCCATAGGCAGGTCAAGATAGAGGCCGTTCTGCTGCGCCCAGATGGCAATCAACGTCATCTGATTCGTGAGTAACATAACCCCGATCACGATGAGTAACAGCCCACTGGCAAGCTGGAACTTTCGCAGATGGCGGCGAAATCGTTCGATAAAGCGTAGCGCCCGCTCCAGTCCAAAGCCAATCAGAAGAAACGGAGATCCCAGGCCTAACGCATAACCACTGGTTAAGAGCATGGCCTGCCCTGCGCTGCCCTCACTGAAGCCTAATGTCAGGATTGCCCCTAGTGTTGTCCCGATACAGGGTGTCCAACCAGCGGCAAAGAACACACCCATCAGCATTGACGATGCCAAATTCGTAGTCTGCTCTCCCCGCCACTGAGGGCGCGTGTCGTAGTAGAGCCAGGGGATTCGCAGCAGGCCCAGATTCACCAGTCCAAACACAATGATGACGATGCCGCCAGCACGGGCAATCTCAGCCTTGTACTCGCGGAATAACTGACCCAGTACGGTTGCTGCACCGCCCCAGCCCACGATAAAGATGAGTGAAAACCCAAGGACAAAGCATACGGCGTGAGCCATCATGATCCAGCGGCTTGTCACTATTTTCGACCTTGTAGCTGATGCAACCTCGCGTGTCATTGACCTGATCTCCCCATCGATCATCCTGGTACATTCTCTGGCGCACGATTGCCGTGCCGGAGCACAAAGTTGATTAACTCGTCGGCATTCAACTCCTCAATCGTTAAGAGGCGAGTCCAGGCTGCTGCTGCGACCCGGCTGTCGTTCTGAGGTCGATTGGTAACGACAACCCTGCCTGGAAAGCGCTGCTGTACCTGAGTGAGGACGTTTATCGCCTCCTGATCTCCGGAATCTCGATAAGAAAGCCAGACGTGCCCGTGCTCCAGATTGTGGATCAGACTCATGTCGGGAACGATTTCAGTGTAAACACCTGTTCGGATCGACTGGGTGTGTGGTCCTGATGTCGGGGGATTAGAATTATATAGGAGTGGTTGTTGACCAGGCTCGAGATGTTCCGTCCCCTGACTAGGGAAGGCAATGCTATTGTCCGGTATCTCCGTGCTCAGTTCAGGCGGGCGATTCAGAGCACTGTTCAATGCAATCACGCCCACAATCAAAACTGATGCCAGGATCGAACCACCGATGACCACACGATCCATCGTCAGATACTGACCCAGTCGAGCGTTAATACCACTGGAAGTTCGCTTACGCCGCTTCAATGTTGATCCTCTGCTCATCTTGTCCTTTCCTTCTATGCCAAGATTTTATGAACATATTCCGCGATTTGTTCGCCCCGCATCGCACCGATGTGTTTGTCACTGATCTTGCCGTCCGGGGTAACAAAAATGCTCGTCGGCACACCCATCACTCGATACAAGCCATCTGTCACGCCGTTGTCCGTATCTAGAAGAACGGGAAAAGGTAGATTGTATTCCTCCACGAAGGCTTGCACATCCTCAATCGTATCCTGGGCCGTCATGTTGACCGCCAGTACCATGAAACCCTCCGCCTTGTAAGTCTCATAGGTCAGGCGAAGCAATGGCATTTCTTCGCGGCAGGGGCCGCACCATGTTGCCCAGAAATTAATCAGCAGAGGCTGACCACGAAAATCAGACAGTGTCAGATCGCCTCCCCCAAGACTTGGTAGCACAAAATCAGGAGCAATTTCTCCAACCTGTGGACCAAAGCTTGCGCTATCTGCAATCGTTGTCGTCGCCAGTTCATTGCCTTGTAAGTAGTTTGTCGGTCTTGTGGGCTTCGCCAATTCTGTGCCTGGCATCAGGAGGATTATTATCAACAACGCTGCCGTAAATCCCAATGTGGTGCCCAAAAACATCAATTTCAGCCGAAGGCGAGTTCTATTCGATATGTTCATATGAGGTCCGAATAACTTAGCATCATCCATCCCTACAGCCTGATATGCTATGTACCTTGTCGGTCAGCCGATTTGCTGCCATGTCAGTCCATCATCCCTCGTAACGTAGATACGTCTCCTCGATGTCGCGAGAGCAATTTCGTCACGAACCGGATTGACCGCGATATAAGAGAAGAATTCACCCTCACTCAGGTCAGGACCTGGCAATGGCTCAGTCTGGCGGCTCTCAAGCCCATAGCGGTAAAGCTGTTGAAAACCAAAGTAAAGCTCATCGCCCATCTCCGGGTCAAATGCAACCATAGTTGCTCGTCCACCTTCATCAAGAGGGCTAAAATCGTCGCCGTAGTTTGAGGACATAAAAACACCCGCATCGGTCGCCGCAGCCAAACGAGATATCTCGTAAGGATGAACAGCAAGTTGGACTGGGGCAGCGGCCAGGCCTCTGGTTCCACTTTGCTGCCAGGTAAGTCCCTCGTCCAAGCTGTAATGCAGCCCTCTGGATAGAGAACTGGTTTCATCGGGAATGAATGCGAAAAGCATAAAACTTCGATAGCCAGCTGCCAGTATTTCAATGACGAGATCATCTGTATATTTCACGGGTGTAAGTGTGGCCCCATCATCGGTACTGCGGGAGATTCCAAGCAGTCCCTCAGAACTGATGTCGGGATCACGATAACCACTCGTGAAAAAACCATTGTTGATTCCGGCAAATCCGCGATAATCGTGATTGGCCCCATCAGGGATACGCCACTGATTATCTGCATAAACCCGCAGACCCTCGGAAGTGGCAACATACAGACTGCGTCCATCACTGGTGTAACTCAAGCCATGAATAGACGAAAACCTGAGTGGTGTTTCACCAATTCTGCGGCTGGCAAGCCACTGCGCGGAAACAGCGACCATCACAACAATTCCAAGGGTAAAAACGACTACGTATATAAAATGCCTTAACGATTTTCGTCGAAACTGCGCCTCACGCTTTCGGACAGCACATTTCATTATGACCAAGAGCCTCACTATCGAGGAAACACTGGCCCATCAACATTTCTTCTTCGGAATATTGAGCATCGCTATGGCATTGCGGATTGTCACTCAATGAGCAAGCTCGTTGACTCGGTAACAGCAGGGCCGCGCATCCCGTTGCGTTGGTTCCAATGATAGATGGGAGAAGAGGGTACAGAATGCGCTATTTGGCGGGTTTCAGATTAGAACCTGGTAAATAGATTAGACGTCCGTCTAACTTATGTAGCGCTTGCTTCCAGTTGAAGATACGTCTCTGGATCGCTTTGAAAAGCGCCCTGACACACTGGACAGCAGAAGTAGTAAGTCTGATTCAGGTAGAGCGCACTGGCATAGGCTTGATGTGGTTCAATTATTGTGCTGCACACCGGATCACGAACCGAATTGGGCGGTTGATGGCGGTCATCTTCGGGTAGAAAAATGGTGATAGTGGTCCCGGAATCTTTCTGGCTCCTGACGTTGACAGTGCCATCGAGGTGCTGAACTCGTTCATGAATACCCAGTAATCCATAATGACCATCAGTTGCCAGTGCGCCCACATGTTTGGGTGGGACAAAGCCCTCACCGTTGTCGCTGACGATCAGGCGAACACCATTCGGCTCGTAGACAACTTTGATGTCCACCCGTGTCGCATGGCCGTGACGACAGGCGTTGATGAGTGCTTCCTGGGCACTGCGGAACAACGCCAGTTCATGGGATTCATCCAATCGTCGTTCCGTCCCTTCGACCGCAATCGACACCGGGAAGCTAGCGTGTTTATCCGCCTGAAGCCGTAACGCTGCCACCAGCCCTAATTCATTCAGGGCTGGTGGTCGCAAGTCGCCGATCAGATCCCGCAGTTCAGCGATGGTGTCCAGTGACTGTTTGCGCGCCTCTACCAGGGTTGTGATGGCGTGTTCAGGATCGCTTTTGACCCACTTCTGTGCCATATCCATGCTCCAGGCAATCGCCACCAATGACTGGATGGTCTGGTCATGCAGTTCGCGTGCGATGCGGGCGCGTTCGGCCTCCTGTCCATTGGCTAGCTCCTCAGCGTACACAAAGCTGTGTTCCTGGGAACGGCGAACATGCCGTACCATGCCAGCCATTGAGCGGCGGAGCGCATCAATCTCGGCAATACCTCCACAGGGCTTATCCAATGCTCCAAAATCGCCTTGTGTGATCTGACTGGCTTGCGAACACAGTCGGCGCAGGGGATTCACAATCCGGTGGAAAACCCAGATATGGCTTGCCAACAGCGCAACCAGGACAACCCCACACAACTCGAGCAAATCACTCACACCGCCTCTCCTTCATCCAGGGTGATCAGGCTGTATTTGAGCGCTAGAGCAACGGCTTCGGTACGAGTGGTTACGCCCAGTTTCTGGTAAATATTTTTCAGGTGACCTTGTACGGTGCGGTCCGAAATGAATAAGATATTGCCGATTTCCTTGTTCGTCAGGCCATAGCCGGCCTGTTTTAATACCTGAATCTCGCGATCAGTCAAGCCCTCAACCAGGATCTGCATGTCCTGTTGATGGTGGGCGGCCCTTTCGAGCGTCTGAGCGTCAAACGCTTTCCGGCCAACCGCGACTTCCTGAAGCGCCTTCAAGAGTTCGGCAAGCTCCGCCGTTTTGAGCACAAACCCATCGGCCCCGGCATCGAGCAAAGCGTGGATATACGATGGCTCATCATAGGCCGTGAGGACGAGCACCCGGATATCGTCGTTTTCGTGGCGAATACGCCGGGTGGCCTCTACACCGGTGAGTTCGGGCAGGTGAATATCCATAATGACCACATCCGGCTGGAGTTCACGGGACAGAGAGACTCCCTCGCGCCCGTTGGTGGCTTCGCCGATCACCTCAATGCCCTCGCTTTCGAGGTAGAGCCGTGTACCCTGACGCACCACCTTGTGATCTTCGACCAGCAGCACCCTGATCATGCCGGCGTCCCTTTCGCTATGTTCCTTACATATAACATAGCAGAAGAAGTTGACTTCAGAACCCGCCAAATGGCGCATATGCGCGTAACTCATTCCTTATATACTAGGCAAGCTTATACGATACCCGATGCAATAGGGATAGCGGATGCCTTCTGAGCGCAAGTTGAGTGGGATGTTGTGTACAATTGCTATGCTGACTGTAGCAACTGTACACCCCAAATTTCGGCGTGCGATTTGGTCTCTGTTGAAGGATCAAGGGCATTGGATGCACATCAGCCTGATCTGAATTCGAGTGAATTCGAGAAACAGTCCGTTATCAAGATCCGCTCAAAGAACAAGCTATCCTACGGCATCACTTCAAATCTGTAATCCTTAAAAGGAGATGATACAATGGATAAGAAGTCATTCCAGGTTCCGAACATCGGCTGTGACGGCTGTGTCAAGACAATCAAGAATGAACTGAGCGCGCTGCCGGGCGTGAAACGCGTCGATGGCGAGGTGGACAGCAAGGTTGTAACCGTTGAATGGGACGATCCGGCCAACTGGGACAAGATTGTTGAGACGCTCAGGGAAATTGACTACGCACCCGCCGGGGTATGATTACACGACGGTGAACTGGGGTGGTTTCACGAGAACTGCCCCAGCTTTATTTCTGAGCACTAACTGCCTCAGTTGCCTGCCGCTGGCGTGTCCGCTGCTCTTCAGTCCACAGCGTTTGGATGTACGCGATCACCGCTGTGATGTCCTCATCAGACAATTTGTCACCAAACGCGGGCATTGGGTAGAAGTCTGAAGGACTGCCCATTCCCCCCTCTCTTACAATCTGGATCAGCAAGTCGTCGTCATGGTGCCAGGTGTGACCGGTCGAGTCGTGCGGTGGAGCCAGGAAGCGCCCGGTGGCATCTTTGGAAAGCGGGGCCGCCGGATTCTGACCTTCGCCATTCGGACCGTGACAGGAAGCGCAGTTTTTCAGATACACCACCTGTCCCAGTGGAATGGTTTCTTGCTGGGACACAGAACTATTCCCCGACAAAGAAGAGCAGGCACCCATAATGATGCCTGCTACGATCACGCTCCAAACTCGTAGGCCACTCAATGGCAATACGCCCTCAGGGGACTTCAACTGCCGCTATGATCTGGGGTTCAGGCACAAGGGCGACCTTGATTTCCTTGATTCGCTTGTTGCGCAAGCGCAGACTGTTGCTTACAACGAAGAAGGACGAAAAAGCCATCGCGCCAGCCGCGAACATCGGAACGAGCAAACCCAACATCGCCACCGGGATCAGGACAATGTTGTAGAAGAAGGCCCAGAACAGGTTCTGATAGATCGTTCGCATGGTGGCTTTGCTCAGGCTGATGGCGCGTGCCACGCCGCGCAGGTCACCACTGACCAGCGTGACATCAGACGCTTCAATCGCAATGTCAGTGCCTGTGCCGATAGCAACGCCTACGTCCGCCTGCGCCAATGCCGGGGCGTCGTTGATGCCGTCCCCAACCATCGCCACCCGCTTATCTTCTTCCTGGAGCCGCTTAACGACGGCGACTTTTTCCTCCGGCAGCACTTCGGCGAATACACGGTCGATGCCGACTTCGCGGGCGATGGCCTGCGCGGTGCGCTCGTTATCGCCTGTAATCATAATCACTTCCAACCCCATATGTTTCATCGCGGCGATGGCAGACTTCGAGTCTTCTTTGATCGTGTCAGCTACCGCGATAATTCCAGAGAGCTTACCGTCCAGCGCGACATACATGGGTGTCTTGCCATCGTTGGCAAGCGATTTTATGTGGTCTTCAAAATTGCCGACCCCCACACCTTCGCCGTTCATCAGTTTCAGATTACCAATCAGGACATGTCGCCCTTCGACAGTCGCCGAAACCCCATGGCCGGGAATAGCATCAAAGCTCTCAACATCACTAAGGTTCATGCCGCGTGCTTGTGCGCCTTCGACGATAGCCTCTGCCAATGGATGTTCAGAAGATATCTCCACCGATGCAGCGAGTCGAAGCAAGGTTTCTTCATCTTGACCAGGAGCCGCGATCACATCGGTTAACGTAGGTTTGCCATTGGTAATCGTCCCAGTCTTATCGAGGATAATCGCATTGAGTTTCTCGGCAGTTTGCAGTGCATCACCGGATCGGATGAGGATGCCATTCTGCGCCCCAAGGCCGATGCCAGTCGTCAGACTCATGGGAGTCGCCATGCCGAGTGCGCATGGACAGGCGATAATGACGGTAGTTACAGTCACAACCAGCGCGTAAGCCAGTGACGGGCTTGGACCGAAGTTGTACCAGACCACAAAACCCATAATCGCCAGGATCATGATCGCGGGAGTGAAGTAACCTGATACCCGGTCAACAATCCGCTGAATAGGCACTTTGCTACTCTGCGCGTCCTGAACCAACCGAATAATGCTGGCTAGAGCGGTGTCTTTACCCACTTTGGTTGCCAAAAACTTGAAACTGCCGGTTTTGTTGATGGTTCCGCCAATTACCTCATCATTCAGTTTTTTGGAGACAGGCAGCGACTCGCCGGTAATCATAGACTCGTCTACCGCCGACTTCCCCTCAATGACCTCGCCATCTACCGGAATTTTTTCGCCGGGGCGGACAATTACAGTATCGCCAACCACGACTTCTTCAACCGGAAGATCCATCTCTGTGCCCATTCGCAGGACACGGGCTGTTTTAGCCTGCAGTCCGATGAGTTTCTTGATCGCCTCCGAGGTGCGCCCCTTGGCTTTCACCTCCATCG